>JAUVQD010000041.1 GCA_030598355.1 Actinomycetes bacterium | reverse complement strand
GACACAAAGAAAGACACAAAGAAAGACACAAAGAAAGACCCACAGCAAGACACAAAGAAAGTCGTGGAGGCTGAAGTAGTCGCAGAAGAAGAAACAAAAGAAGCTGTGGCAGCGGAAGCTGAAGTAGTCACGAAGGAAGAACCGGAAGAAAAAGCAAAGGCAGCCGCCGGCAAGAAGAAGCCCGGTAGGCCGAAGAAAAGTAAGTAGGGGGCAAGTTTGCTAGACGTTAACAACTTTGACGCGCTAAAAATCGGATTAACTTCTCCTGAGCAAATAAGGGGCTGGTCAAGTGGTGAGGTAAAGAAACCGGAAACCATTAACTACCGAACCTTAAGGCCGGAAAAAGATGGTCTTTTCTGTGAAAAAATCTTTGGTCCAACAAAAGACTGGGAATGCTATTGTGGCAAATATAAAAGAGTTAGATTTAAAGGAATAATCTGCGAGCGGTGTGGTGTTGAGGTTACTCGGGCGAAAGTTCGTCGTGATCGCATGGGCCACATTGAACTAGCGGCTCCAGTATCACATATTTGGTATTTCAAAGGCGTGCCCTCACGTATGGGTTATTTTTTAGATATCGCCCCAAAAGACTTGGAAAAGATTCTTTACTTTGCCTCGTATTTGATTACCGATGTTGATTTTGACCGGCGTGACACTGATCTGGAAAAACTTAAAGAAGAGATGGAAGCTGAATTAGTAGAGATTCAAGCGGCAGCCGACGAAAGAGTCGTGGCGCTGGAAAAAGAGCTTGAAACAGCGGTTGTAAGCCGTAAGAAAAAACCTAAAGCGGCTAAGAAAGAAGTTAAAAAAGAGGAAGACAAGGCTGAAGGGGAAGAAGGCTCCAAGACCGAAGAAGCGCAGGCTGAAAAGGTTGCAGAAGAGCCGGAACTAAGAACTCAAGCCGAAGTTCGCAAAGAACTGGTAACGGAAAAAAATGACACTACAGAGCTTCTAGAATGGACCAAGCAGGTTTTCGATAGCTTTCGTTCACTGAGCCCCAAACAGTTGATCGGCGACGAACTTCTCTATCGCGATCTTAGGGTCAAATATGGCGACTATTTTCAAGGTGGAATGGGAGCCGAAGCGATAAAAGACATACTTGAGACCTTCGACATGGATGCCGAAGCTGCATTGATGCGGGAGACAATCAAAACCGCAAAGGGACAAAAACATGGCCGAGCGGTTAAAAGATTAAAGGTCATTTCGGCTTTCAATCGTTCAGGGAACCGTCCGGAATGGATGATACTTGAAGCAATTCCAGTTATTCCTCCTGATTTGCGTCCGATGGTTCAGCTTGACGGTGGCCGGTTCGCGACATCTGATTTGAACGATTTATATCGGCGGGTCATAAATCGAAATAATCGTTTAAAAAGATTACTTGATTTAGGAGCTCCGGAAATTATTGTCAACAACGAAAAAAGAATGCTACAAGAAGCCGTCGACGCGCTTTTTGATAATGGTAGGCGGGGCAGGCCGGTAATAGGGCCGGGCAATCGTCCGCTGAAATCGCTGAGCGATATGCTTAAAGGAAAACAAGGACGTTTTCGCCAAAATCTTCTAGGAAAACGTGTGGACTATTCGGGTCGATCAGTTATTGTAATCGGACCCGATCTTCGCCTGCACCAGTGTGGTTTACCGAAAGTTATGGCTCTCGAGTTATTTAAACCGTTTGTCATGAAACAGCTGGTAGATCTGGGTCACGCTCCCAACATCAAAAACGCTAAGCGTATGGTGGAGCGAGCAAAACCAATTGTTTGGGATATTTTAGAAGACGCTATTAAAGATCATCCGGTTATGTTAAACCGGGCGCCTACTTTGCATCGTTTAGGCATACAAGCTTTTATTCCTACGCTGGTTGAGGGCAAGGCTATACAAATACATCCTTTGGTGTGCACGGCTTTTAACGCTGATTTTGACGGTGATCAAATGGCGGTTCACCTGCCTTTATCCGTCGAAGCGCAATCAGAAGCTCGAATACTGATGCTTTCAGCAAACAACATATTATCTCCGGCGCATGGCCGGCCATTGGCCACGCCGACGCAAGATATGGTGCTCGGAATCTATTTCTTAACCGTGGCCAAAGAGGGTGTCGAAGGAGAAGGCCGAGCTTTTGCCAGCGCTGATGAAGCTATCATAGCGCAAGAGACGGGTGAGCTTGATTTACATGCCAACGTTCAAATTCGCCTGAAGGGCGAGAGGGTCGCGACAACGGTTGGGCGCGTTATTTTCAATGAGGCTTTCCCTGAAGATCATGCCTACATTAACAGTGACATTTCCAAGAAAGAAATAACTAAGCTCGTTGAAGAGTGCGCAGAAGTGTACGAGTCAGGGGTTTTGGCGGAAATGCTTGATAAGCTTAAGAACCTCGGTTTTCATTATGCCACTAAAGCGGCGATAACCATTGGTATGGACGATATTGTAATACCTCCTGACAAGTGGCAAATTCTCGATAAGCCGGAAGAAGAAGTCGAAAAAATCAAACGTCAATTTCGACGAGGCCTGATTACTCGCGAAGAGAGTCATCAAAGAATCGTTGATATTTGGACAAAGGCGACCGTGGATGTCTCGGTCGCGTTGGAGAAAAACTTCGATGCCTTTAATCCTGTTTATATGATGGCTAATTCGGGCGCGCGTGGAAATATCAAACAAATTCGTCAGCTGGCTGCCATGCGAGGTCTTGTGGCCAACCCGAAAGGCGATATTATTGATCGGCCGATCAAGGCTAATTTCCGCGAGGGTTTGACAGTTTTAGAATATTTTATTTCCACTCACGGAGCGCGTAAAGGTTTGGCCGATACAGCGCTTAGGACAGCAGATTCAGGGTATCTGACAAGGCGATTGGTTGATGTCGCCCAAGACGTAATCATTCGGGAAGAAGATTGTGGTTCCGATCAAGGGGTTCGCTTGACCTTTCTTAACAGCGACGGCGATCCAAACGAGATACTTTTCGGGCGGATTCCCCTGGAAGACCTGGTAAGCTCAAAAACGAAAGAAGTTATAGTTAAGAAAGGCGAGGTTATTCGAAAGAAGGATATAGTCGCTCTTGCTAGACACTATAAGAAGAAAGAAGTCCTAGTCAGATCTGTTCTGACGTGCGTCTCCCGTTACGGCGTTTGCCGGGATTGTTACGGTGCCAGTTTGGCTAACGGCCGGCTGGTAGATATCGGGGAGGCGGTTGGCATTATTGCTGCTCAGTCGATCGGTGAGCCGGGAACGCAGTTAACGATGAGAACGTTTCACACTGGTGGTGTGGCTGGCGCTGATATAACGCATGGTTTGCCTAGAATCGTTGAACTTTTTGAAGCTCGTAAGCCGAAGGGCGAGGCGATCATGACCGACAACTCAGGCATAGTTGAATTGAGTGAAACTGAAGCGCTTAAGCAAATTCTCATTATGTCAAAAGACGGAAAAGAAAAGGCTTATCCTATTTCCCGTCGGGTGCGTTTAAGGGTGGAAGATAAGCAAAAAATTAAAGCCGGCGATCAAATAACAGAAGGGTCACTAAACCCGCATGATATCTTACGGGTAAAGGGCAGCCGGTCTGTTGAGCAATATCTGGTAGCAGAAGTGCAGGAAGTCTATCGCTCCCAAGGTGTTGAGATTAACGATAAACATATTGAATTGATCGTTAGACAGATGTTGCGCAAGATCTCAGTAACTGAGTCAGGTGACACAGACATGTTGCCAGGTCAGATCGTCGACCGAATGAATTTTGAGGCAGCAAACGCGAAAGTTGTGGCTGACAAGTTGGAGCCCGCTACGGGTCAACAGATTTTGTTGGGTATAACCAAAGCGTCTCTAGCGACAGACAGTTTCTTGTCGGCCGCGTCTTTTCAGGAGACAACCAGAGTATTAACAGATGCCGCTGTTGCCGGACGCGAGGATCCGCTTATGGGTCTTAAGGAAAACGTTATTATCGGTAAGCTGATTCCTGCCGCTACAGGGATGAGCAGATATAGAAATATCAAGACCGTGTATAAGGGAGCCGAGGAAGAGAATATCTTGTTAAGCCCATCGTCTGCTCCTGAGGATGGTTCTGAAGATGAGGGTTTGGCAGAATCAGCAATGGCTTCCGGAAGTGGCGGGGACAAACCGGTAGAGATGTAATACCTGAAATACACTTGCTTGACGTTCATGGCTAACGGCCACGACGGCTTAAATCAAGGGGGTATTGGCAATCGATCGTTGACAGCTTAAAGGAAAGATGATATATTTTTTCGCTGTAGCTGGGGAAATCCTGATTGCCCAGCTTTTTGTTGTGATTAGCGAAGGAATAGCAGGTCAGTGTTTAAGCTAATCGAAGCTCATAGAGATTATTAGTTTTTGTTTAGAATATATACGATGCGTTAAAAAAGAGAATGAGAAGAAAGGGAACTTTTGCCGACAATATCGCAGCTTATTCGAAAAGGAAGATCGCGGACGACTAAAAAGTCGGCGACACCTGCTTTGCGAGGAGCGCCACAAAAAAGAGGCGTTTGCACTCGGGTCTATACGACTACGCCAAAAAAACCAAATTCTGCTTTGCGGAAAGTTGCACGAGTTAGATTGACGAATTCAATGGAAGTTACATCATATATTCCAGGCATCGGGCACAACCTCCAAGAGCATTCAATTGTTCTCATTCGTGGCGGGCGTGTTAAGGATCTTCCCGGAGTGAGATATAAAGTGATTAGAGCCGCATTGGACGCAGCCGGGGTAGTCGACAGGAAACAAGGACGATCCAAATACGGCGCGAAAGTGGAGAAATAACAGATGCCAAGAAAAGGAGCAGCTACAAAACGAGTAATTCCGGGAGACACAAAGTTTCAGAACAAGCTCGTATCGCAATTAGTTAATCAAGTGCTCCAGGGTGGAAAAAAAAGCATAGCGGAAAAATCTGTCTACGAGGCATTCGATATAATTGCCCAAAAGGGTGGTGGCGATCCAATCGTTGTATATAAAAAGGCGATTGATAACATCAGGCCAGTCTTGGAAGTTAAGTCGAGACGAGTTGGTGGCGCCACATATCAGGTTCCAATTGAGGTTCCTGGGCGCAGGTCAACTACTCTAGCTTTGAGATGGCTGGTCGGTTTTTCCCAAGAGAGACGGGAAAAAAGAATGGCTGAGAGATTAGCAGCTGAGATACTAGAAGCTTCTCAAGGGCAGGGTGCATCAATTAAAAAGAAAGAAGATTTGCGCAAAATGGCCGAAGCTAATAGAGCTTTCGCTCATTACAGATGGTAGAATAACGCAAATTAATTGAAAGTACAGGTATAACAAAATGGCACATTCACTAGACAAAATGAGAAATATCGGAATCATGGCGCACATTGACGCGGGTAAGACCACGACCACTGAGCGTATCCTTTTTTATACCGGTAAAACATATAAGATCGGTGAAGTTCACGAAGGAACAGCTGTCATGGACTGGATGGAGCAAGAACAAGAGCGAGGAATCACGATTACCTCAGCGGCAACTACGTGTTCTTGGAGAGACCATAGAATAAATATCATAGATACACCCGGCCACGTGGACTTCACTGTAGAGGTCGAACGCTCATTATGTATACTCGATGGCGCAGTGGCGGTCTTTAGTGCCGTGGAGGGCGTTGAGCCCCAGTCTGAAACCGTATGGCGACAAGCTGATAAATACGGAGTACCTAGAATTGCGTTTGTTAACAAGATGGATAGAGTCGGTGCTGATTTTAAGAATGTTATGGCGATGATCGAGGATCGGCTCAAAGCAACGCCAGTAGCAGTTCAACTACCGCTCGGAAACGAAGAAGATTTTAAAGGGATTATCGATCTAATCAAGATGAAAGCAATCGTCTACATGGATGATGTTGGCGAAAAATGGGAAGAGACCGAGATTCCCGATGAATATAAAGCGGACGCGGAAGAATACAGAGGACATCTACTCGAAGCTGTCGCCGAACACGACGATCAGCTCCTTCATAAATATCTTGAAGGCGAAGACATTGAGGAAGACTCAATAAAGGCCGCGGTGCGAAAAGCAACGCTTTGTCTGGAGATAACACCGGTTTTATGTGGAACATCATTTAAGAATAAGGGCGTGCAACCATTGCTTGACGGAATTGTTGACTTTCTGCCCTCACCAATCGACATTAAGCCTGTTGTTGGGATAAATCCAAAAACCAAAAAAGAAGAAGAGCGCAAGCCTGACAACAAAGAGCCCTTTTGCGCGCTGGCGTTTAAGATAATGACAGACCCATATGTCGGCAAGCTTACGTTCTTTAGGGTTTACTCGGGCAAGATCAAGGCTGGTTCTTATGTACTCAATACGGCGACAGGCCGGAAAGAAAGAATCGGGCGTATCCTTGAAATGCACGCTAATCACCGTGAAGATTGCGATGAAGTCAGCACGGGTGATATTTGCGCAGCCGTTGGCTTAAAGAAGAGCGGCACCGGACACACATTTAGCGATCTCGATCATCCGATCGTACTTGAGGAAATGGTCTTTCCGGAGCCGGTAATTGCTGTGGCAATTGAGCCAAAAACAAAAGTAGATCAAGACAAGCTTGGCAACTCGCTTGCGAAATTGTCTGAGGAAGATCCTACATTCAAGGTTAATTTTGATGAGGAGACAGGGCAGACAATTATATCCGGCATGGGCGAGCTTCATCTTGAAGTTATCGTTGACCGGCTTTTGCGCGAGTTCAAAGTCGGAGCCAATGTCGGCCGACCACAGGTTGCGTATAGGGAAACGATTCAAAAGACTGTCACTAATGTGTCCGCTAAATTCGTTAGACAGACCGGTGGTAAGGGTCAGTATGGTCACGTTGTGATAAATCTTGAGCCGGCCGGTCCGGGTGAAGGTTTTGTTTTTGATAATAAGATAACCGGCGGTTCTATCCCGCGCGAATACATTCCAGCGGTTAAGAAAGGAATGGACGAAGCGATGGACACAGGTGTCCTGGCCGGATATCCGATGGTTGATATGAAAGTTGAGTTGCTAGATGGCTCGTATCACGATGTTGATTCATCAGAGATGGCTTTTAAGATTGCCGGTTCCATGGCTTTCAAAGGAGCAGTCAAAAAAGCGAAACCGACTTTACTTGAGCCGATCATGACAGTTGAGGTAGTAGCACCGGAAGATTTTCTCGGGGAAGTTATGGGCGACCTGAATAGCCGACGAGGGAGAATCGAAGGCATTGATACTAGAGCCGGTTCAAAAATAATCGCGTCGCGTGTTCCTCTGTCGGAAATGTTTGGCTACGCCACTGATTTAAGGTCAAGGACACAAGGAAGAGCTACCTTTACTATGCAATTTGATAAATACGAGAAAGTGCCGTCTAATATAGCAACCGAAATAATTAGCAAGATACAAGGCGAGACATCACTAGCTGCAGCAAACAGCTAGGTTAAGTGAAGACAAACTTTATTTAAGGGGGAAGCATGGCGAAAAAGAAATTTGAGAGAACTAAGCCACACATGAACATCGGCACAATTGGTCACGTAGATCACGGAAAGACCACCTTGACGGCTGCGATAACGACATGTCTGGCCGCTGGAGGGGAGGAAGTCGAAGAGCGCTCGTTTGATTCTATCGACAACGCTCCCGAGGAAAAAGAACGTGGTATTACAATTGCTATTTCACATGTTGAGTATCAGACCAAAAACAGGCATTACGCCCACGTGGATTGTCCGGGCCATGCTGACTATGTAAAGAACATGATTACCGGCGCGGCGCAAATGGACGGGGCTATCCTGGTCGTTTCGGCGGCTGACGGCCCGATGCCACAGACGCGAGAGCACATTCTATTAGCTAAACAGGTTGGTGTTCCTTTCATCGTTGTTTATATGAACAAAACTGATCAGGTCGACGATCCTGAACTCTTAGAGCTGGTTGAGGTTGAAATCCGCGAGCTACTAAACGAGTATGAGTTTCCTGGTGATGATATTCCAATCGTTTCCGGTAGTGCTTTGAAAGCTCTTGAGCACGGTTGCAGTGACGAAGCCTGCGCTGAGTGTGGATCCATTGTGAAACTCATGGAAGCGGTTGATTCCTATATCGCTACACCGGAACGAGATATTGAAAAGCCTTTCCTCATGCCGATCGAAGACGTTTTCACCATTACCGGTCGCGGTACGGTGGTAACGGGTCGAGTTGATCGAGGTAAAATTAATGTGGGTGAAGAGATCGAGATCGTCGGGATGCAAGCTGAACCCAAAAAGACAACCGCGACTGGACTTGAGATGTTTAGAAAACTCCTAGATTATGCCGAAGCCGGCGATAATGTCGGGGCGCTCCTTCGCGGAATAGACAGAGAAGACGTGGAGCGAGGTCAAGTTCTGGCAAAACCGGGGTCAATTACTCCCCATACCAATTTTCAGTGCAAAGTCTACATCTTGTCAAAAGAAGAGGGCGGGCGACACACTCCGTTCTTTAACGGTTACCGTCCCCAGTTTTACTTTAGAACAACTGATGTAACTGGAGTCGCGACTCTTCCAGAAGGTACGGAAATGGTTATGCCTGGTGATAACACCGAGCTAACGGTTGAGTTGATAACACCAATAGCGATGGAAGACGGTCTGCAGTTTGCTATTAGAGAAGGCGGCCGTACTGTTGGCGCCGGTACAATCACAAAGATAATTAAGTAACAACAGAGCAGGGATAGATAATTAGTATGGATTACTGGAATCCCGTTATGGAGGAAAAGTGGCTGGTCAAAAGATACGTATAAGGTTAAAAGCGTATGATCATGAAATAGTTGATCAGTCAGCGAAGAAAATCGTTGAGACGGCGCACAGGACAGGGGCTAAAATTGCCGGTCCGATACCGTTACCAACGGCGCGAAGTTTATATTGCGTAATTCGATCACCGCATGTAAACAAAGATTCTCGAGAGCATTTTGAAATGTGTACTCACAAGCGAATGATTGACATCCTTGATCCTTCACCTAAAACGGTAGATTCATTAATGCGACTGGATTTACCCGCCGGTGTAGATATCGAGATTAAGCTTT
>JAUVQD010000125.1 GCA_030598355.1 Actinomycetes bacterium | reverse complement strand
CTGTCCGACTCCATCAGCGTTTTCTATTTCACCCACATTTCGCGGATTACTAAAATGGTCCATTACTTTTTCACTATACATTTAGTCTCCTCCTCCATTAAAACGAAGTAACAATTAAATTCTGTGATCATTTTCAACGGACGCACCCATAAACATCTCCGGCGTGGCTTCCGCGCCAAACGGTGATATCCGTCTAACCTTTTCGATAACCGTTGGCAACGCTCGTATCAACTCGTCAACTTCAGTTTCTTTTGTGTAGCGTCCCATCGTCACTCTCAATGACCCATGTGCTTCTACCGCCGAATGCCCCATCGCCGTAATCACGTGCGACGGCTCAAGAGACTTCGAGGCACAAGCTGACCCGCTGGAGACCGCAATACCCATCATATCCAGATGCAAGACAAGCGACTCACCCTCTACATATTTAAAAGAAAAACAAGCATTTGCGGGAAGGCGCCTTTTGGGGTCGCCCAAGTAAATTACGTCATCAATGCTTCCAAGAACACCTTCAACCAGCCGGTCCCGCAGTTTTTCCAACCGTGCGCTTTTTTCCTCACGTTCCTCGACTGCGATTTCCAATGCTTTAGCCAGACCAATTATTCCAGGAACATTTTCCGTTCCAGACCGTTTGCCTTTTTCCTGTCCCCCGCCATGGATGATCGGATCCAGCCGTGTGCCCTTTCGCGCATAAAGAACACCGACGCCTTTGGGGCCATGAAATTTGTGACTTGAGATCGCCAAAAGATCAACACCGAGCTCATTGACGTCTACCGGTAAACCACTAATTGCTTGAACCGCATCAGTGTGAAAAGCAACCCCTCTATCCTTTGTATATCTGCTTATTTCTTTTATCGGTTGAATAGTACCGACAACGTTATTAGCCATCATAATGGACACAAGGATTGTTTCGTCTGTAATTGCCTCGCCCACAGATTTAGGGTCAACTATCCCGGTCTTATCTACTGGTAGATAGGTAACCTTAAAACCATTTTTTTCAAGATGCTTAAGCGGCTCCATAACAGCCGGGTGTTCTATATCAAGCGTTACTATATGCCGGCCTTTCTTATGCTTGGCTGCGGCGGTCCCTTTGATCGTCAGCGCCCAAACTCTTAGCCACTGAAGCTCGCGCGGACTCAACCACGCGCCTTGCCTCCTGACCGGACTCATATAGGCTCGAAGGGTTACCGTAATCAGTTTTCAGATAATCTGTCATAACCTTAGTCGCTTCCGGTAAGACAGGTGTTGTCGCACTATAATCAAGATAGATCTTATTCATGAGCTAAATCCCCTACTAAATCTTTCAGATAAATACCGTCGAGTGTTTCTGTAATCGATCTCTCAATGCGATCCAAAACCGATCTGGTCGAACAACCATCCTGCTTGGAACAATCTGACCCGCACCTTGCCGGTGAGAGCGAACCCTCAAGAGTAGCTATTACCCGCCCGATCGTGATTTCACTCGGCGCGTCTTTTAGCTTAAAGCCGCCGTTCGGACCGCGTACAGATTTCAGCAGACCGGCTTTTCTCAAGTCGGACATGATCTGCTCAAGAAATGTCTCCGGCATCGACTCACGCTCAGCCAGCTCTTTTATTGAGATTACTTCGTCAAAATCCCTGGCTAAAGCAATCATCGCCCTTACGCCATATTCTGTCCGCTGGGAAACCCGCATTTTTTGCTATCCCCTATTCTTACTATTTTAGTCAGGTATAAGATAACACCGTGGAGCACTTGGGGTCAAGTTGAAAGTGGGGTGAAAGGCTGTCAATATAAACGAATGTCAGCACCTGAATATCGAAAACAGCCCCTTAAATTATCAATGTGCATGATCGCTCGAGATGAGGAGGAGTCTATCGGCCGCTGCCTGTCTAGCGTACAGTCAATAGCTGATGAGATCATCGTCGTTGATACCGGCTCTTCCGACCAAACTATTGAGATCGCCAAGGGCTTCGGCGCGAAAATAATTGAGTTTCCCTGGATCGATGACTTCAGCGCCGCGCGTAATGCGGGCCTTGAGAAGGCCAAAGGTGAGTGGATTCTTTTTCTTGATGCCGATGAACAATTAGTACCCGAAGATATCCCTGAGCTAAAAAAACTCCTGGACAACCGGGCCCATCCTGCCTACTGGTTAACGATTGTGAGCTTGCTCGAAGATAAGCAAGGGGATACGATAACGGACACTTTTCCAAGTGTCCGCCTCTTTAAAAACAAAATCGAACACCGCTTTGTCGGTATAATCCATGAACAGATCAGGCCTCCCGAAAAAAATGAGAAAGCAGCTGTGACAAGTGTACAGATCCGCCACTTTGGCCGGTTGAATAGCACCAAAAACCTTCAAAAAGGCGACCGCAATAAACGTCTCCTGGAAAAATCAGCCCGAGAGGACAAGGACCCGCAGCACCAAAGATTTCTGAAAGCAAATGCTTATCGTGCTCGAGGACAAGACAAAAAGGCTCTTGATCTTTATCTGACACTTTACAAAGAACTGGCTCCACAAGATGACGAGATCAGACTTTCCCGGATCATCCTGGACATGATCAAGTGCCTGCGTAAGCTTAAACGACCGGACGAGGTTTTGGAGTGGGTCAAGAAAGGTTTGGATCGCTTCCCCGATTTCACTGACTTAGAGTACATTCGCGGTTTGGCCTATCTCGATAAAGGAGAGTACGAACAGGCTTTGCAATCGTTTGTTGCCGTCATGTCGCTCGGAGATGCTCCAATCACATATCGCCGTCAACAGGGATTGGGAACTGTCGCGGCATGGCAAGGGCTGGCGCTTTCTTTTCTGGGCCTAAAACGTTATGACGCCGGTGTCGCGTCTTTCCGAAAAGTACTAGAGTTTGATAGAAAACATTCGGCCTCAGCGCTCCAACTAGGTTCTATACTTTTGCAAGCCGGCCATGATTGGGATTCTGTTCATTTGGAACTAACCCGCTTGTGTGATACCACTTCCCCGGCGATCCAAGCGGTCTTCGACCGCCTTGCTTCAGGCGGAGAACCCTAGGTCTTCTTTCAGACCTCTTGGACCTTCAGTGAACGTCCCTTACCAGATAAAAAGCAGGTAGTATACAATTATTCCAGTTAAAGCGGCGCCGGCGAAAAAGATTAGCGCCAGGCGACCACGGGCAGCGTGAATCGGTCGGTCAGAGGCGTCAAAATAGTATCCGTTTGGACCATTCTTGGACAGTTTTCGACCTATCTGGACGGTCTGCCAACCAAGGTAAAGAGCGCCGACGGCGAAAAAAGAATGGATCAACCCAATTATCCAATAAGCGTAATAAACCGGGGAGTTGGAATCGCGGAATTCTAAGATCAGCCCCTCTAATAAGACGTGTATTACGTAGACCACGACATACGCTAAGACCGCTATGTAGAGGGCCAGCATGATCGGACGATGAATAGATCCGCGGTGCCTGCGAGCCATTATAAAGCCCATTGTAAAAAGCGGTATCAGCAAGATTACAATGACCACGAGCAAATCGGAGAGAAAAGTACCCCTAGTCCCGAGAAAACCGTTTTCCCAAACCGACAAGCAAGCCTCCAGATCAATAGATAGATTTCATCAGCAACCGGACTTTAGCAGCACTTACTGCTAATTTCAAGTCGCTCACACCCTAGTCAACTGCAGCATGAATCGCAATAGTTGAGATTAGACGTGATATTTATCTGGTGATCGCTAACCCATCGGCATCAAAGAGACTACGACCAGGCGTGCCCATATTGACGATCTTGAGATTTCTCGTCTTTTTCGTTCTCCATTTGGCCGAGAAGACAACCTGACGATATTTTATTTTTGAAGAATAAGTATTAATTGTCTTGATATAGCGCCCATTAATATAAACTCTGGCGCGCGAGCGACTTGGCGCTTTGGTGGAAATCAGCTTGACGCTTTTTCCCGAGAACCTATAGATCAGCACATCGCCACGGGTAACAGAATAACGTATCGTATTTTGAAAGAACTTACCTTTAGGTTTTTTTAACGTCCGGTTAAACCCGATTTTCTTTCTTAAGTAATGGTTGTTGTCATAAGGCACAACGGTCCGCGCCGCCCTTGACCAAGGACCGACATTACCCGCGTTGTCTTTAGCCCTGGCTCGGAAATAATCGACTTCGCCCTGCCGGCTTTTGTAGTAAGAAGCTTTTGCCGATGTGTTCTGCCGCCAGTTAATCCAGCTACCGCCGGCAACTTTTCTTTGAACATCATACAGCTTGACTCCGGTGCCCGGGCTCGGATCGCTTCCGGACCACCTAACTTTGAAACGCAACTTCTTAGTCTGCATAGTTGAAACGGCAGGCGCTTTGACTTTAGCGGTTGGAGCATGTGTATCAAGAATTATTTCATCATGCGGAGTCGTTGACATATTCCCGGTCACGTCTTTGAATTGGACGTAGACTTTCTTGTTGCCATTTGTTGATGTCAATGTCCAGGCTTTGCTAGTATTAAAACCTTCCCACGCCGACCAGGCTCCGCCATAGTTTTTAAATCGCATCTTGTCGACACCGGTGCCCGAACCATCACTGGCAGTTAAGCCCAGTATGACGCCGACTGAATTGGCTTTAGCCGCGCCTGAGTTAATAGTGATCGTGCCTGTCGGCGCATGGCTATCGACCGTGAATGGGCCAAGATGAATTGTAGATGTTCTATTGCCTGCCACGTCTTCGGTGCTCAAATTGAACCACCATGTGCCGTCTGCCAGTGACGCACTGGTAAGACCGGTGCTTGAGGCAGGTAGACTTGTTGGACCAGTTGGCGCCTCAGTAGCGTCTAAGCTCCAAGAGACCGCATACCCGCCTAATCCGGATACCGTATCGGTAGCGCCGGAAAAGCTGATATCAATGGTATTGTCGCTTGCCTTCTCGCCCACAACATGGCTTGAGCTGCTAAGAGAAGTCGGATCTGTCGGCAAGCCCGTATCGACCTTAAACTCACTGTTTTTCATGGTTTCAGTTTCATTCTGGGTTTGAGAGTAGTAATAAAGTGTGCTGGTGCCATCAGCTGGTGGTTGAAAATCAACT
>JAUVQD010000108.1 GCA_030598355.1 Actinomycetes bacterium | reverse complement strand
TGCCGGCGATAAATTTAAAGTTGCCGAAGACGAAAAGAAAGCCAGGCGAATAGCTGAAGAAAGAGCATTAAAGAAACGTCAGCTTGCGCACTTAAAGCGGCATGTCAGCCTTGACGATCTGTTTGAAAAATACAAAGAGGGTAAAGTCCAGGAATTGAAGATTGTTCTTAAGGGAGACACTCAGGGGTCTATCGAGGCGATTCGGGAATCCTTAGACAAAATAGAGCAATCAGAAGTACAGATAAATGTAATACACAAAGGCGCTGGCGCAATTTCTGAAAGCGATGTTATGTTGGCCGAAGCTTCGAACGCGATCGTTATCGGTTTTAATGTGCGCCCGGAGCCCAAAGCAAAAGAAATGGCTGAAAAAGAGGAAGTAGACTTAAGAACTTACAGAATCATCTACAAACTTGTAGACGATATCAAAGCTGCGTGCATTGGAATGCTTAAGCCTGAATATAAGGAAATAGATAAGGCGCGCGTGGAGGTCAGAAAAGTCTTTAAAGCACCGAAAATCGGGGTTATTGCCGGATCCTACGTGGTTGAGGGAGAGATCACCAGGAACGATCTAGTGCGATTGGTGCGCGACGGCACAGTGGTATATGAGGGAAAAACTGCTTCTTTGCGCAGGTTTAAAGATGATGTGAAAAGTGTTAAGGAAGGATTCGAATGCGGTGTTGCCTTAGCTGATTATACTGATATCAAAGAAGGCGACATTATTGAAAGCTATGAGTTGATCGAAATTCCACGTGGCCAGGGACTGTGACCCAATCGCCAATCGTTTCAATTTTTAATCTGTGCACCGTGATCTCTGAGTATTAAACCTCGAATTAATCTTAATCTAACTTCTTGAATAAGAAATATAAACAATTGGGAATGATGTGTAACTATGACTGGGCGAAAAAAAAGAGTGGCGGAACGCATTTTAGAGGAATTGGCTTCTATGGCGGAGCGAGGGGAAATAAAAGACCCTCGCATTGATTTTGTAACATTCACTGAAGTTGATGTCTCTCGAGACCTAAGACACGCGAAAATCTATTTCAGTACTTTGGGGGATGACAAAAAGAAGCAAGAGACTACAGATGGCTTAAATAGTGCCAAGGGCTATATTAGGACGGCGCTGGCGCAGAAGATTAGAATTAAGTACATTCCAGAAATCGAGTTTGTTTTTGACGATACCGTCCGGTCGAGCGCGCGCATATCGAAGTTGCTGCATGATATTCACGAGGAAGAAGAAAATAATCAATAAAAATATCACTGACCTGCTAGATCACGAGGATGATTTCATAATAGCCACTCACATCCAACCAGATGGAGACGGAATAGGGGCAACCCTAGCGTTTAGTCAGCTATTGTCCGCGCTTAAGCAGACCTTCACTATAGCGGTTGGGCGAAACGTGATACCTCCTCAGTATGATTTCTTGCCGGGAGTGGATGATTTGCCTAAGGAACCAAAAAAAGAGGCACACAAGGTTTTTGTGGCACTGGATGCCGCGAATAGAAATCGATTAGGAGACATGGCTCCAGTGCTCGACCTGTGTCCAAACTCTATAAACATAGATCATCACCCAGACAACACTGAGTTTGCGGCCGAGAACTGGATTGAGTCATCTACATCTTCAGTATCCGAACAAGTTTATGATCTTTGGAAATCAATGTCGGTGCCGCTAACTAAAGCGGCGGCAACCTGTATTTATGTCGGTATGTTAACTGATACGGGCCGCTGGCAATATTCAAATACTACGCCAAACACTTTAAGGATCGCGGCAGAACTTGTTGATTTAGGCGTAAGTCCGGTTGATGTCTTTAATAAGGTTTACGAAAACTACTCATTTGAATGGTTTAAGTTGTTGGCAGTTGGCATGAAGAAGGCGGTTTTCGATGGGAACACCGGTCTTGTTTATACATTTATCGAGCTGAAGGATTTAGTCGAAACTGGCGCAAAAATGGAAGAAACAGAGAGTTTGGTCGATCTGCTGCGCTCAGTCGGGAGCGTGAATGTGGCCATGGTAATCAAGGAAACCAAGCCCGGCGAGATAAAGGCGAGCTTAAGATCCCGAAAACCTGTGGATGTCGGGAAACTAGCGCGCGATTTTGGCGGTGGAGGGCATATGAACGCAGCCGGCTTTGTCTCAACTGAGCCACTGGATGCCATAGTAGAAAAAGTTACGCGATGGTTGACGGCTTACTCTTAATAGACAAACAAAAAGGGCCCACTTCTCACGACGTAATTGATAGCCTGCGGAAATTGATTAATCAAAAACGAATTGGTCACACAGGCACGCTTGATCCGGCGGCAACCGGGTTGTTGGTCGTTCTAGTTGGAAAAGCCACGCGTCTGGCGAAATGGATGCAAAAAGAAGATAAGACGTATTCCGGAATATTCAGGTTGGGAATCGCTACAGACACCCTTGACGCTGCAGGTAAAGTGATTGCGAAGCGCGCTTGCGGGTTTAGCGAAAAAGAGATCCAAGACGCAGTGAAGTCTTTGACCGGAACAATTACTCAAACTCCCCCTAACTACTCAGCTATAAAAGTAAACGGAAGAAGGGCTTATAAGGTCGCCCGTGAGGGCGGTAACGTCAAATTATTGCCAAGAGAAGTCAAGGTCAATGATTTTATCGTCCAAATGGATGAGGGCGGGGAGCACCCGTCAGTGTCTTTTTCCATTAAATGCTCTAGCGGCACATACATCCGCACTATGGCATCCGACTTTGGCGCATTTCTTGGCTGTCCAGCGCATCTCGAAAGCCTGCGGCGTTTGGAGGTTGGACATTTAAAGATCAAAGATAGCGTCACTCTTGAGGCCTTATCAGCCGTTGAACCCGCAGAACGTACATTGGCAGTTAAGCCGATGAGAGAGGCCGTCAACATGCCCGAAGTCCTGGTCTCCGAGACTGCTCTTAAGGGAATCTCAGACGGATGTAAAAGCGAAACACTTGAACAGATCGGTGAATGGAAGGTTGACGACATTGCGAAAATCATTCGCGACAAAACCGGGGATTTAATTGGTTTGGGGAAGATGCAAAGTGAGGAAAACGGAATCGTGATGGTCCGACCAATAAGGGTCTTTTTATAGCGGCATGTTGCTCAGTTTAACGTCAAGATTGCTTATGATAACCTTTCTAAGGTAAAATACTTTAGAGAAAGTACGAAAAACTTGCCGTTGCCTAGGTTTACGAGTCACCTACGTTAACTTGGGTCGTCGGCCTTAAATATAGAGGAGGTGTGAAATGACTTTGCCAAAGGATGACAAGTCAGATCTAATTAACGAGTATAAGCTGCACGAGAAAGACACCGGATCACCCGAAGTTCAAATTGCTATTCTAAGCAGGCGCATAATTGACCTGACCGAACACTTAAAAGAACACAAAAAAGATCATCACTCAAGGCGTGGTTTGCTGAAGATGGTTGGGCAAAGGCGACGACTTCTTGCTTACTTGAGGGATAATGATGTTGATCGCTACCGGAACATAGTGAAGAAATTAGGTCTCAGGGCTTAATTTAATATATTTGGAGGAAAAAAGTTAATGCAAGAATACAAAAAACACAGCTTTGAGCTTTTTGGAAAATCGTATCAGCTGGAAAATGGAAAATTGGCCAAGCAGGCAGACGGTGCTGTGCTGGTGACCCTTGGCGAAACCGTGGTTTTAGTGACTACAGTTTCGCAAAGAAAACCGCGGGAAGGCGCTGATTTCTTGCCGCTCACAATAGAAGTTGACGAAAAAATGTACGCAGCCGGAAAGATTCCCGGGAGCTTTTTTAAACGCGAGGGACGACCGAGTGAAACAGCAACATTGACTTGTCGCTTGATAGATAGACCACTAAGGCCGAGTTTTCCAAAAGGCTTCTTTTTTGACACACAGATCGTTGTTTCTGTGCTGTCCGCGGATCAAATTAATCCACCTGACGTTTTAGGGCTAAATGGGGCGTCGATGGCGCTAATGCTGGCCGGCACACCGTTTAATGGTCCAGTCTCTGGTGTGCGTGTCGGGAGAGTCGATGGCGAGTGGATAATTAATCCCACCTTTCAGGATCTGGATGAGAGCGATATCGATTTAGTTGTCGCCGGGACAGATGAGGCCATTCTCATGGTCGAAGCCGGTGCGAAACAAGTCAGCGAAGAAGATATGGTTGTGGCTCTTTCAAAAGGTCATGAAGCTATTCGCAAGGTTAATGAGGCTCAACGCGCGTTTGTGGCCGAAGCTGGCAAGGAGCCTTGGGATTTTGATAGGCCTCAAACCGATGAAGCGTTTGAAAACAAGGTTAGAGAATTAGTGGCCACGCGATTAGAGTCGGCCATTAAAGAGGAAGACAAGTTGGCACGCGAGGAACGCGTTCGCGAAGTCAAAGAGGGCGCGATTGAGGAATTAAAGACAGACGATGATGACAATGAGAGCCAAGTCAAAGACGTCCTAAAGAAGATCGAAAAAGAAATAGTTAGAAAGATGATTTTAAATGAAGGCAAAAGAGTTGACGGTCGGGCATTAAACGAAATACGGAAACTCGATGCTGAAATTGGCTTGCTGCCGAGGACACACGGGTCGGGACTTTTCACCAGAGGTCAAACACAGGCTTTGTCCGTAGTGACATTAGGAACCTTGCGGGAAGATCAAATGATAGACGGTATTGGTATTGAAGACTCCAAGAGATTCTTACTCCACTACAATTTCCCTCCCTTTTCAGTAGGTGAAACCGGGCGCATGACTGGGCCAAGAAGAAGGGATATCGGTCACGGGGCGCTGGGCGAGCGGGCTCTTCTGCAGGTAATACCGGATGAAGAAGAGTTTCCATACATGATCAGGATAGTATCCGAGATATTGGAATCAAACGGCTCCACGTCAATGGCAAGCATATGCGGAGGAACCTTAGCGCTGATGGATGCCGGGGTGCCAATTAAAGCCTCCGTCGCCGGAATAGCTATGGGCTTAGTAAAAGAAGGCGACCAAGTTGGTATCTTGACAGACATTCAGGGAGTAGAAGACGCCCTCGGGGATATGGATTTTAAGGTCGCCGGCACCAAAGAAGGGATAGTAGCGCTGCAGATGGATATGAAGATCGCCGGCGTAAGTAGTGACATCCTAAGAAACGCTTTGGAGCAGGCACGTAAAGCCAGGATGACAATACTTGATAAGATTGAATCGGTAATTTCAGCACCAAGAGCGGAAATGTCGCCACACGCGCCGAGAATCATGACAATCAAGATTCCTACAGAAAAGATTCGTGAGGTTATTGGACCGGGGGGCAAGGTCGTTCAAGGAATAATTGCTGAGACCGGGGCAACAATTGACATTGAAGACGACGGCACTATTTTTGTAGCATCAAAAAGCGGCGCTGGCGGAGAAAAGGCCAAACATATAATTGAATCAATTGTAAAAGATGTTGAAAAAGACGATGTTTTTGTGGGTCGGGT
>JAUVQD010000064.1 GCA_030598355.1 Actinomycetes bacterium | reverse complement strand
CGAGAAGATCAGCCCTAACTAGATCGCTGGATAAAATCCTCGACCTGAATTTGGACATCATGAGCTCTAGTTACCATGAGGAAGAGATAAGGCAAAAATTCTTATCGGAAAGGCTGGATTCAAACCTCATCGTATTCGCCGAACGCTTTGCTTATGGAATAAATGTGGTCTTAGTCTTAGCCCTGCTTGGGTTGTCAATCAGTATAATCGCCCTTTTTGGCTCGGAATTGTTGTCTCTTTTCGAACCTGGCGGCAACGCCACCAACAAGATATTAACTTCGCTGGGCACCCTTCTGATTATATGGGTAATGGTTGAATTGATCGACACAGAAATCAAATACTTGAGGGGACATAGCTTTCAGATTGAAGTCTTCGTCTCAGTTGGCCTTGTCGCCTTCATAAGAGAACTTTTGATTTCAAGCTTAACCCACGAGTCTCTATACAAGATGGGGACCCTCTTAGCAGCCGTCCTGGTCTTCGGAATAGTCTATTTTCTGATTTCGCGAAGTTCGTCGAAAACCTAAGATTAAACCCAGAAATCCCCCTCTGCCTCATGGAATGACTCCCAGTGTACCTTCACGGTATTGATCACTATAGTTAGGCGGCTTGGTTGGCGTCAGTCGTCTCTTGTGCCCCACTCCCAATTTCGAATTTCCGGCATATCCTCACCGTGCTCCATGATGTATTGCTTGTGATCGATCAGTTTATCGCGAATAGTTTGTTGAACGTAGGCTGCGTCTTCACCAAGAGCAGGTACGCGATCGATAACATCGGAAACGAGGTGAAAACGATCCAGATCGTTCATTACTGCCATGTCTAGAGGAGTAGAAGTCGTGCCCTCTTCCTTAAACCCTCTCACATGTAAGTTTTCATGGTTGGTGCGGCGATAAGTCAGGCGATGAATAAGCCACGGATAACCGTGATATGCGAAAATAACAGGCTTATCAGTAGTGAATAGCAAATCGAATTCTTTATCCCCGAGACCGTGGGGGTGTTCGCTTTGAGGCTGGAGTTTCATTAGGTCGATTACATTAATCACACGCACCTTTAGTTCTGGAAAAAACTCGCGCAGCATCTTCACCGCGGCGAGCGTTTCGATGGTCGGCACATCACCGGCGCAGGCCATTACTACATCAGGCTCACTCCCCTGATCATTGCTCGCCCAAGGCCATATTCCAATACCGGCAGTGCTATGTTTGATGGCCTCGTCCATATCGAGCCATTGCGGAGACGGCTGTTTTCCAGCAACGATCACATTCACGTAATCACGGCTTCGCAAACAATGGTCTGTTACAGAAAGAAGCGTGTTCGCGTCCGGTGGTAGATAGACGCGGATAATCTCGGCATTCTTGTTAACTACGTGATCAATAAAGCCCGGATCCTGATGACTAAAGCCGTTGTGGTCTTGTCGCCATACGTGAGATGAAAGCAAGTAGTTAAGTGAAGCGATCGGACGGCGCCACGGAATTTCGCTGGCTACCTTGATCCACTTGGCGTGTTGGTTAAACATGGAATTGATAATGTGGATAAAGGCTTCATAGCAAGAAAAAAATCCATGCCGGCCTGTTAATAGATAACCTTCCAGCCAACCTTCGCATTGATGTTCGCTTAGCATCTCCATAACCCGGCCGTCGGGCGCAACATGGTCGTCATCGGGAAAGATTTCCGCCGTCGAACACCGGTTTGTTACCTCGAAAATGGCGCCCCAGCGGTTTGAGGCTATTTCGTCCGGGCTGAAAACGCGGAAATTCTTGAGATTCTTCTTTAATATGTCGCGAATAAATTCTCCTTGAACACGTGTAGCCTCACCTCGTACCCCTCCAGGTTCCGGCACGTCAATCGCGTAGTCGCGGAAATCCGGCATGCTCAGATCGCGCAGGAGAAGTCCGCCATTTGCGTGCGGATTGGCGCTCATGCGATCTTCACCCTCTGGCGCCAACTCAGAGATCGCGGAATTAAGTCGGCCTGTTGTGTCGAAGAGCTCATCGGGACGATAGCTTTTCATCCATTCTTCCAAAATCTCGACGCGCCCAGGCCGTTTCATATCTGACACCGGCACTTGATGGGATCGGAAGGTGCCCTCGACCTTTTTGCCTTCAATCACCTTGGGACCAGTCCAGCCCTTTGGAGATTTAAGAACAATCATCGGCCATCGCGGCCGATCTTTGAATCCATTCGCACGAGCGTCAGCCTGAATCCGACGGATTTCGGTTACGCTTGAATCCAGAGCCGCCGCCATGAGCTGATGCATTGTGCGATGGTCATCCCCCTCGACAAAATAAGGCTGATATCCGTAGCCACGCAGAAGCAACTCTAACTCGTCACGCGGGATCCGCGCGAGGACTGTGGGGCCGGCGATCTTGTATCCGTTCAAGTGTAGAATCGGCAAGACAGCTCCATCACGTACTGGATCTAGAAATTTGTTCGAGTGCCAACTTGTGGCCAACGGCCCGGTCTCAGCTTCACCGTCGCCCACAACACAGGCAACGAGTAAATCAGGATTATCGAAAGCCGCGCCGAAAGCGTGGGAAAGAGAGTACCCTAGTTCGCCGCCTTCGTGAATCGACCCCGGTGTTTGTGGCGCGACATGGCTCGGAATACCCCCAGGAAAGGAGAATTGCTTGAAGAGTTTCGCCATCCCCGCCTCATCTTGCGAGATATTTGGATAGATTTCACTGTATGTGCCTTCGAGATAGGCATTCGCCACCAAACCTGGACCGCCATGGCCGGGTCCGGTGATATTAATGACGTCCAGATCGTATTTTCTGATAACGCGATTGAGATGAGCGTAGACAAAATTGAGCCCTGGCGTGGTCCCCCAATGACCGAGCAGGCGTGGTTTGATATCTGAAATCTTGAGTGGTCTCTTTAACAGCGGATTGTCATACAGGTAGATCTGGCCGACCGAAAGATAGTTGGCAGCCCGCCAGTATGCGTCAATCTTAGCTAACATTTCCGTGTCGAGAGACTCTGTTTTCATTAAGTCTGGTCCTTTCTCGTGCTCGTTCGATCACTCAAGAACTCGACTGACCGACCTGGCAATCATCATTTCCTCGTCCGTATTAATGACACGTACCCGAACAGAAGCACTTCTTACCGATATAAGGGCTCGGTTCGCCATGTTTTGCTCTTCGTCCAATTCAATCCCGAGAAAGTCTAGCCCATCACAGATCCGCTCGCGAACGACCGGAGAGTTTTCGCCGATACCGCCTGAAAAAACAAGCGTATCCAAACCGCCAAGCGCTGCTGTGAATGAACCGATCCACTTTTTCGCCTGATAACAGAAGAGCGATACTGCTTCAGCCGCCTTAATGTCTGAGGATTCGCGCGCGAGCAAGTCGCGCATGTCGGAGCTACTTTCAGAGACCCCAACCAACCCGGACTCGTGGTTTACCATGTGATCGAATTGGGGCGCGGTCATTTGATCGTCTCGCATAAGAAATGAGATTACTCCCGGATCCAGATCGCCCGATCGCGTACTCATCATTAATCCCGCGGTCGGTGTGAAGCCCATGCTCGTGTCGACGCTCTTCCCGTCACGAACAGCAGCCAGACTCGCGCCGTTGCCGAGATGCGCTAATATGACACGTCCCTGAATCGCTGCCCGGTCGCCGAGGCGTCCCAGCTCCTCCATGAGATACTCGTAAGACAACCCATGAAAACCGTAGCGGCGAATGCCTTCTGCCTCGTAGCGCCGTGGAATTGGAATAAGCCTGGCCGTCTGCGGCATGTCGCGATGGAACGCGGTGTCAAAGCAAGCCACTTGCACTAGGTCTGGGAATTGCTTTCGCAAATCGTCAATGAGAGAAATCTCAGCCGGTAAATGCTCGGGCGCAAGTGGTGTCATCAACCGCAGCGCTTCAAGCATTTCCTCGGTCACAATCTGCGGCTGCGAGTAGCGGTCGAGACCATGAACCACCCGATGGCCAACAGCCCCGTAGCGATCGATTCCGTAAGTTTCCGAGAGATACTCAAGGAGAAAACCAAGGCAACCTTCATGATCGAGCTTTGGCATCTCTACTTTTTCGTTATGATCGGACTCTGGATCCCTCATTGTGAATATGGGTGCCGACGACCCAATCCGGTCCATCGTCCCGGAAAAATTACGAACGGGTCTTTCGGTGCCAGAGAAGACGGCAAACTTCAGACTCGAAGAACCGGCGTTTAGGGTCAGAATGGTCACGCCAAGTCTCCGGTCCTCGTCAACTCTGTTTGGTTGAAATTTAGCAGATCTTCAATACGGTCAATTGTGATGTCGGCTTTCCGATAGCGAGCGACAATTTCCTGATCGCGGGCGTAATGACCCTGGCGCACAAAAACAGTAGTTACTCGTGGCCCCCAAGCTTCTTTAACGGCGGCGAGTATTCGCAGCTTGTCGTCGATTAGTACATAGTGTTTTGCCGGGTAGCGCTCCGCGACATCACCCAACTCCTTTTCCTTGTGAACATATATGAGCACGCGACCAGAGACTGCGTCAAAGAGGCCAGAGCGTTCGACCTTTCGCGGTTGAAAAACTACGTCGCCATCGGTTAGCAAGACAGTCGGCCCCCATTGTCCAACGTGCTCTATCACTTCAAGCGCGCCACTATAGAGGCGGTCGGCGAATGGATAGTTGAGCAAAAAGTGCGAGACTTCCAGGAGACACGGATCATGTGGATAAATATCGCGGAATCTCTGCAGAGCGCCCAGGTAATCAGCATAGCCAAGTTCATCGCGCAGCTCCTCGAAAATGCTCCAGTAGTGCTGAGCCCGGTCGGCGCCGACTTCTTGATCGAGATTGCCCTTCATCTCAGCGGTGACCTGGTCATTATCGAGCAACGTATTGTCAACGTCGAACAGAAATGCCACATCTGTTTGGGGTCTGCTCACAACGGTTGATTCCTCTCATTAGAATCTTCTACCGGGAGAATGTACCCCTGATGCGAGTTCGGAAATATCACCACATTTCCCTTCTTGTGACCTTTGTCGACATACCAGTGAGCCTCGGCAGTCTCTTCCAACGGATAGCGTTTATCTATAGCTGTTTTTATTTCTCCCGCCTCTTTTAGCTTTAGGACTTCAGGCGGACCGTATTCTATGTATACAATTGCTTTCATAGGTATTCTCTAGGGTTGCCTTGGTTTGGTCTTTCATATAAGTCTAGAGCAATGGAGAAGAAAATCAAAAAAGGATAAAGCGAATGGACAGATGGTTAAACGCCCTTGAATACAACCCGATCCCCGCGCTTTTGGAAAGCAACAATAAAGCCATTCTCTCTTTTGTAGAACGAGACCTATTAGCGCAAGAGGTTTCAGTCAATGACCTGTGGCAATTATCTGAGCCACAAAGAATCTTAAGAAGACAAAATCCAGACGGCTCTTGGCTGTATCCGGGCGGAAAAGAAAACGTCCGGTCACAAGAAAACTATGATCAGATTGAAACATACAGAAATCTAGGAATCCTAGTTGAGCAATTTGGCTTCAATAATGAACATCCGGCAATTCAGAAGGCGTCAGAATATCTTTTTACATTCCAAACCGGAGAGGGCGAGCTCAGAGGCATCTATGGCAACCAGTATAGTCCCAATTATTCCGCCGGTATCACAGAACTACTCATTAAAACAGGTTACAAAAATAATCCGCGCGTAAAAAAAGTATTCGACTGGCTACTTTCTATTCGCCAGGAAGATGGCGGTTGGGCCATTCCTTTTAGAACAAGAGACCACGGAATAGATGTAATCGGCACTCACTCAAAGACAGTAGAGCCCGATAAATCACAGCCCTTCTCTCATCTGGTAACCGGTGTTGTCTTACGGGCTTTTGCTGCTCACCCGAAATATCGGAGATCAAAAGAAGCTAAGCAAGCTGGTCATTTGCTGCTCTCAAATTTCTTTAAGCGAGATAATTATCCGGATAGATCCACGCCTGAGTACTGGTTGCGATTTTCATTTCCATTTTGGTTTACTGATCTAATCTCAGCCCTAGACAGTCTTTCTCTCTTAGGATTCTCAAGAAAAGAACCCGACATAAACAAGGCGCTGGAGTGGTTCGTTAAGGACCAGCAAAAAAACGGGCTTTGGGAACTTAAGATAACAAAGGGGCGCAATAGAGATATTCTTCAGCTATATCTAAATCTCGCAATATGCAAGATATCCAAACGGTTTCACGCAAATACCGTTGATTAGACAAAAACCACTTATTATCGTTTAACAGGGAGTCTGGTATAATTTAACCTTCAGTAACGAGGTGAACTCTAGATGAAAAAAGATGACGCAAAGATTCTCTACAACCAAGGGGTTGAGCTTTCCAAGCAAGGTAATTATGAGGCAGCGATCAGCGCCGCCGATCAGGCTATCAAAAAAAATGAAGACTTCGCTGAAGCTTGGAATATCAAAGGTATTGCCCTTGACAAGCTAAACGATCATGAGGCCGCAATAACCGCCTACACAGAGGCTAACCGGGCGAATCCTGGTTTTGAGGAAGCTTGGTACAACAAGGGAGTGGCCCTTTACAAACTCGACGATTTCAGACAAGCGAATGACTCTTACGACCACGTGATCGAGATAAATCCAGACAACTCTAAGGCCTGGAACAACAAAGGGATCTGCCTGGGTGAGTTAGAAGAATATTGGGAAGCGATAGCCGCCTACGATAAAGCGATTAAAGTAGACGCGACCTTTGCGGACACCTGGTACAACAAAGGGGTTGCCCTTGGCAAGCTCGGTAAATATTCAGACGCGATAGACGCCTATGATGAAGTAGTCAAGTTAAATCCACACTACGCTCAAGCTTGGAATAACAAAGTGATTGCCTTTGGCAGACTCGGCAACTTCGAAGAAGCGATTGAAGCCGCCGATCAAGCCATTAAGATTGATCCCGATTACGCTAAGGCTTGGTATAACAAAGGTGTTGCGCTCTTCAAGCTCAACAATTATGAGGAAACAATAGAAGCCGCGGATCAAGCCATTAAGATTGATCCCGACTACGCTAAGGCTTGGAGCATCAAGGGCGAAGCCTTCGCGGCACTGAAAAATACTAAGGACGCTAAAAAATGTTTCGCCAAGGCCAGCAAGCTAGATCCGAAACTGGTCATACCTGATTTAGTTAAGTAATAGATTTCTATCGAATATTTTTTTCAAAGACAAACATTGGTCCTTCTTGAACTATCTTACTAAATATCGGGCAATCTTTTTCGTGGGCACCTTTCAGATATCCGGTACTTATCAAAAATTCTTT
>JAUVQD010000017.1 GCA_030598355.1 Actinomycetes bacterium | reverse complement strand
TTGGCTATACATGATAATCTTGCAGGGCTTTGACGCCAATCTCTCCCCGCTGAATTGCCTCCAGGCCCTGAACGACAGCGGCAGCGGCGGCTATTGTCGTTACACAGGGAACTCCATGAGCGGCGGCGGCTGTTCTTATATGAAAACCGTCGGAGTGCGTGCCCCGGCCCCAGGGCGTATTTATGACCAGACCAACCTCGTCATTTATTATGGAATCAACCACATTTGGCCGGCCTTCGTGAACCTTCATAACCTCTTCCACCTCTAACCCTGCTTTACGCAAAAGATCAGCTGTGCCCTTGGTTGAAACTAATTTATAGCCTAGATCCAAAAGCCCTTTGGCTATGAATCGGATGTTCCTCTTGTCACGATTGCAAACACTGATAAAAACACGTCCGCTCGCCGGAAACTTAAAACCGGTCGCCAGCTGCGATTTGGCGTAAGCAACACTAAATGATTTTGCTAACCCCATGACCTCGCCGGTCGACCGCATTTCCGGGCCTAATACGATGTCTGAACCGGGAAAGCGGTTAAAGGGTAGAACTGCTTCCTTGATAGCCATGTAATCCATTTTTGGAATATCGGGCATAACGTCGGCCAACTTCTCTCCAACCATGATTTTGGTAGCGATCTTGGCCAGCGGAATACCAATAGCCTTGCTCACAAACGGCACCGTGCGAGACGCCCGTGGGTTAACCTCTAGCACGTAAACGGTCTCGTCCTTGACGGCAAACTGGATATTTAAAAGACCGATAACGTCCAGGGCCATACCCAGTTTAATGGTATAGTCCGTAATCGTTTCCAGAATATCATCGCTGAGCGTATAGGGCGGAATCACGCAAGCGCTATCTCCGGAATGTATTCCCGCCTCCTCAATGTGTTCCATGATACCGCCAACTACGACTTCGTGGCCGTCGGCCAAAGCGTCAACATCGACCTCTATCGCGCCTTCTAAAAACTTATCGATCAAAACAGGGTGCTCTGGTGATGCCTTAACGGCCGAAGCCATATATCCCTCCAGCATGAAATCGGTATACGCCAGCTCCATAGCCCGGCCCCCCAACACATAAGAGGGTCGAATAAGCAGCGGATAACCAATATTGGCCGCCACCTCGACCGCCTCCTTGAAGCTTCGAGCCGTCCCGTGCGCGGCTTGAGGGATTTTCAACTCGCGTAGCACTTGGCCCAATTGCTTTCTGTCTTCACCCAGATCAATGGAATCTGGAGATGTTCCCAAGATTTTGACACCGGCTTTTTCTAAAGCCTTGGCCAACTTAAGCGGCGTTTGACCGCCAAATTGTATGATTGCCCCATAAGGTTTCTCCCGCTCAACGATATCCATAACGTCCTCATATGTCAGCGGTTCGAAATACAGCCGATCGGACGTATCGTAATCCGTAGACACTGTCTCCGGATTGCAATTAACCATGATTGTTTCATAGGCTAATTCCTTCAGCGCGAATGAACCGTGAACACAACAATAATCAAATTCGATCCCCTGCCCTATTCGGTTAGGACCGCCTCCTAGTATGATCACTTTTTTCCTCTGCGATTGCCGCACCTCATCTTCGTCCTCATACGTTGAATAGTAATAAGGTGTATAGGCTTCAAATTCAGCGGCGCAAGTATCGACTGTTTTGAATGTGGGAACGACCTTGACTTCTTTTCGCTTCTCTCTTACTTTTAGCTCGCTTGAACCTGTAAGAAAAGCTATTTGAATATCGGAAAAACCCGCTCTTTTCGCATCTCTTAAAAGCTCAGCATCTATAGAATCTATCTTTTGATCCTTGATCTTGTTCTCGATGTCGGTTAATTCTGCTATTTGAGCAATGAACCAGGGGTCAACTTTTGTCAGCTCGCAGACTTTTTCAACCGTCATCCCTGTCGCCAACGCGTGCTTTATGTAAAACAACCGATCTTGGTCGGCAATTGTCAGCTTGGCTTCCACCTGGTCAACGATGATTTCATCATGTCCGTCTGACCCCAGCCCGAAGCGGCCTATTTCCAAAGAGCGCACTACTTTTTGAAGCGCTTCTTTGAAAGTTCTGCCAATCGCCATGGCTTCGCCAACTGATTTCATTTTTATTGTCAGCGACGCGTCAGTTTCCGGAAATTTTTCAAAAG
Organism: Actinomycetes bacterium; assembly: GCA_030598355.1. Lineage (GTDB taxonomy): Bacteria > Actinomycetota > Aquicultoria > CAJVYJ01 > JAUVQD01 > JAUVQD01. The sequence continues at coordinate 10,254 of JAUVQD010000017.1, read as the reverse complement.
CCCAGCGCGGCATCTTGACCACAACATAATCGATTGAAGGCTCAAAACAAGCCGGCGTCTCAAGCGTTATATCGTTTACGATCTCATCTAATGTATATCCGACCGCTAATTGAGCCGCAATCTTGGCTATCGGGAAACCCGTAGCCTTTGAAGCTAGGGCAGAACTTCTCGACACCCGCGGGTTCATTTCAATCACAACTTGTTTACCAGTCTTCGGATCAACGGCGAATTGGATATTGGATCCGCCGGTTTCAACGCCGATCTCATCCATTATCTTTAAGGCGGAATTTCTCATTTCCTGGTATTCTTTGTCGGAAAGCGTCTGGGCCGGCGCAACCGTAATGCTGTCGCCTGTATGGATGCCCATAGGATCAAGGTTTTCAATTGAGCAGACAATCACAGAATTATTATGCCTGTCTCTCATTACTTCAAGTTCGTATTCCTTCCAGCCTATAACCGAAACCTCGATAAGAACCTCACTGACCGGGCTTAACATTATTCCATAGGCCACTATGTCGTTGAACTCCTGTAAGTTAAACGCAATGCCCCCGCCCGTCCCTCCAAGAGTAAAACTTGGACGAATAACCACTGGAAAACCCATGCCATCCACTAATTTCCGGGCCTCGGCCAGAGTATTGGCAAAGCCGGATTCGGGAAGCGCGAGACCAATCTTTTGAATTGCGCTCTTAAAGAGATTTCTATCTTCGGCTTTCTTTATTGATTCCAGTTTCGCGCCAATCAACTCAACGTCGTATTTATCGAGGACACCGTCTTCGGCTAAGGAAACAGCCGTATTTAAGCCTGTCTGACCCCCTAAAGTTGGCAGAAGGGCTTGGGGACGCTCCTTTTCAATTATTTTGGTTACTATTTCAGGTGTAATCGGCTCAACATAAGTTTTGTCTGCAAATTCCGGATCGGTCATGATTGTCGCCGGGTTGCTGTTGATCAAAACAACCTCAAAGCCGTCACGTCGAAGAACCTTGCAGGCCTGCGTCCCGGAATAGTCAAACTCACAAGCCTGCCCGATAATGATTGGCCCTGAACCTATTATTAAGATCTTGCTGATATCGTCTCTTTTAGGCATAATTTTCGTCCCGGACATGAGCGCGAGCACGCCTGTGGCCGGATAATATTTCTCCGATTGAAGGGGTCATGCAGTTTCGTGAATAACGAGTGCCGGCCGATTGGCCGTCCTGATCACATTCAGGGACACGCTACCAATAAGCCATTCGCGAAGGACACTTTTTCCATGAGAGCCCATCAAGATAAGCGAGGCGTCATTCTCTTCCGCGGCCACCAGTATCTCCCTTAGGGGATCTCCTACATTGCATATACTTTTAACGTTGAAGCCTTTTTTTGTCAGTTCTTTTACCATCTGGCCCGTGTCGACCCTGCAAGCCTCAAGTCTCTCTGTTTTTTCTTGTTCTGTCTCCAGCTTCTTTGTATCGACAATGTGCAAAGCGACAACATCTTTAGCCCCGGCTGCTTTCAACTGCTGAAGTACGCCGAGAGCTTCCTCGGAGCACGCTGAGAAATCGCTAGGAAAGAGAACTTTCCTAAAAGTCTCTCTGGCATACTCTCCAAGGGGTTTGATTTTCTCAATATCTTTTAGGATATCGTATCGAATTAGCAAAACCGGTATTTTTGCTTCCCGGCTAATCTTTTCAGAGACGCTACCTAAAAGTATTTCTTCAAGCAATCTTTTGCCATGCGAACCGGTAACAATCATCGAATACTTTTCATCGGCTACGACTTTTAAGACCTCATCTGAAGGACTTCCTTCGAGCAGGAGGAACCTTGCCTTAAAGCCATCATTTTCAAGTGCCTCCCGTCTTTCCTCGATCTTAGTCTCAATTGCGTTTGTCAAAGTAATCGGTATAGGCCAAACGATGGCGCGCCCGACATCGACCACATGAACTAATGTGATCTCTTTTAAACCGAATGCCTTTAGGCCTTTTACGTATTCCAGAACTCTGTCAGATTCGTCTGAGAAATCAATTGGGACCAAAATCTTCTTAAACACATTCGCCTCCTAGTTTCGCTCCATCATATCTATAAATTCCCTAAACAAATAGAGAGAATCATGTGGACCCGGACTTGCCTCTGGATGATACTGAACTGAAAACGCCGGAATATCGAGGCACCTTATCCCCTCATTGGTATTATCGTTAAGATTTATATGGGTCGACTCAATTCGATCAGGCAAAGCATCGTTATCAACAGCAAAACCATGGTTTTGCGCGGTTATCTCCACACGACGTGTCGCCAAGTTTTGGACCGGTTGATTTCCCCCTCTATGGCCGAACTTTAACTTATACGTTTTTGCCCCAAGCGCTAAGGCCAAAAGTTGATGCCCTAAGCATATCCCAAATATCGGCTTTTTCCCCAACAAATCTTTTATAGTTTCGATCGCGTATTCCACCTCTGTCGGATCGCCAGGGCCGTTCGACAAGAAAATGCCGTCAGGAGCCCTTTCTAGTATCTCATCCGCTGTAGTTGTAGCCGAAACCACACTCACACGACACCCGTTTTTTTCCAGAAGATTGCCTATGTTGCTCTTAATGCCAAAATCAATTGCGACAACTTCAAAACCATTCTGCTCCCCACGGACATACCCCGTCTTTGTCGTGACCCCACGGACCAGATTCTGCCCGAGCAATGGCGGCGCTTCTTCCGCTTTTTTTCTAAGACTTTCCACAGATTGATCTGTGGTCGAAATAATGCCTCTCATTGCCCCAACAGTTCTGATTCGTTTTGTAAGAGCGCGAGTATCTAATTCCTTTATGCCCACAATCTTGTTTCGCTTCAGCCAATCCTCAAGATTTCCTTTCGCCCGCCAATTGCTATAAGCGCTTACTCCTTCGCGGACAACGAAGCCATTTACATGAGCCCTATCTGACTCATAATCTTCGTCATTTACACCATAATTTCCGATCATAGGATACGTGAGAGTAACAATCTGTCCCGCGTATGAGGGGTCAGTAAGAATCTCCTGGTAACCAGTCATGCTCGTATTAAAAACTACTTCACCCGTTGTTTCTCCTTCGGCCCCATAGCTTTTTCCCCTAAAAACTGTTCCGTCCTCTAAAACCAAAAGAGCTTTCACCCTACAAGTTCTCCTTCTTTTAAAACCAGCCGGCCTCGTAAAATAACGTATACTGCTCGTCCGCTGGCTTTCATTCCCAAAAACGCGCTATTTTTACTTTTGGACAAAAAGAAGCTTGGCTCTATCTGTACCTTAGCTTCAGTGTCAATTATTGATATATCTGCTTCACTGCCCGGCTGCAATGTTCCTTCGTCAATTCCGAGGATTTGAGCTGGGCCTTTTGTGAGCTTACCCATTAATTCCAACAAACTGAATTTGCTGCTGATTAACTGCGTTAAGACAATTGGCAAGGTCGTTTGCAGTCCAATAGTTCCGAACGGCGCGCGCTCTATCTCTTCTTCTTTTTCATTGGCCGCGTGAGGCGCGTGATCGCTGGCAATCGCGTCAATAGTCCCGTCAACTAGGCCAGCGATAAGCGCTTTTCTGTCAGCTTCTTCCCTGAGCGGCGGATTAACTTTGCAATTCGCTTCATACCCCTTTAAGCCATCAGCCGTCAAGCTAAGATGATGAGGAGTAACATCAGCCGTAACTTTTAAGCCCTCTTTTTTCGCCGCCCTTATGAGCTCTACGCTACCAGCTGTGGAAAGATGCGTTACGTGAAGCTTGGCTCCGGTCAACTTGCTCAAAATAATGTCTCTGGCCACAATAATGTCTTCAGCTGCTGCGGGAATACCTTTTAACCCGAGGGATGTAGAAACCAATCCCTCGTGCATTACTCCCCCGTCAGACAAGGCCATGTCCTCAGCGTGGCTTATTATCGGTACGTCAAAAACGGTACTATATTCAAGCGCCCGCCTCATCAGGGCACTATCTTTTACCGGCCGCCCATCATCAGAAAAAGCCACTGCCCCGGCGCCTATCATCGCGCCCATTTCAGTTAAACTCTCTCCCGTTGATCCAACACTTATGGCTCCGACCACCTTCACCTTGGAGGGAAGACCGGTCGCCCTTTTAGTTATGTACTCTACGACTGATCTTGTTTCGACACGTGGGTCGGTGTTCGGCATACAGACGATGGTTGTGAAACCGCCGGCACAGGCTGCCTGAGCGCCCGATTCAATCGTTTCCTCATCTTCGCGGCCAGGTTCACGCAAATGAACGTGCATGTCAATCAAGCCAGGTGTAACCAATAACCCTTTCGCATCAATAACTGATATGCTTTTATCGTTACTAAACTTCTCAACGATAACGTTCTTCTCAACGCAAATATCCCTAACTGAATCTTCCTCGCTAGTTGGATCAATTACGCGGCCACCTTTAATAAGTATCTTGTCAGTCAACCTTTTAAAGCGCCCCTTCCCGAGCTCCGCCCAACTCTTGGGCCGCTCCGCCAACTAGTAAATAAAGTACCGCCATTCTCATAGCGACACCATTTTCCACCTGTGCGTTGACCAAGCTACCAAGACTGTCGGCGACTTCATCGTCTATCTCAATTCCCCTGTTCATGGGGCCCGGATGCATAACTTTGCATTTTTTTGAAGCTTTGGCCCAGCGCTCTTTTGTCAAACCATACTGACGATTGTACTCAGCATAATTAGAGAAAAGATCACTTGTCAGCCTTTCCTTCTGGATCCTCAAAATATATAGAATGTCTGATTTCTCGATGACATCATCTAGAGACAGTGAAATATCGCAGCCCAACTTCTCCATTTCGGCCGGGATAAGCATTGGCGGCGCCACAATAGTAACTGTCGCGCCCATGGTTTTAAGAAGCACGACTAGCGACCGGGCCACACGGCTATGACTGATGTCGCCAACAATTGTTACCTTAAGACCCGCTATCTTGCCGAAGCTTTCCTTAATTGTTAACAGATCAAGTAAAGCCTGAGTCGGATGTTCATGCTTTCCGTCACCGGCGTTTATCACAGGTGGCTCAATATAATGAGCTAGTTTGAAAGCGGATCCGCTCGACCAGTGTCTGACGACAACAGCGTCTACCTGCATTGCCTCAATTGTTCTGGCCATATCCTTTAAGCTCTCGCCCTTGACTAAGCTGCTTGCCGAGCCGGAAATATTGATAACATCGGCACTCAATCTTTTTCCGGCTATTTCAAATGAGGTCCGCGTCCGCGTGCTGGGTTCAAGAAAAAAATTGACAATTGTTCGACCCCTAAGCGTTGGCACTTTCTTGATCTGCCGGGTCGAGACATCTTTAAAGGATACAGCGGTATCGATCAAGGTCAATATGTCTGCCTTCTCCAAGTCCTCGATAGCTAGCAGATCATGACATGAAAGCGCCATTTTCCTCCTTATTTATCAACCTTTTTGGGTCATTTCAGCGTTGTCAAAACCGTCTTCTTCGGTCAAGTGAACTTTCACAGATTCTTTAATCGATGTCGGAAGATTCTTGCCAACGAAATCAGCGCGTATTGGCAGCTCGCGATGACCGCGATCGATCATTATCGCCAGCTGAATGGTTTTGGGACGTCCATAGTCGATAACCGCGTCCATCGCCGCCCTGATTGTGCGGCCGGTGAATAATACATCATCGCAAAGAACAATGTCCTTGCCGTTTACATCGAAAGGAATATCTGTGGCTTCAACTTGAGGGTGTGGATTGATAGCGATATCGTCACGATAGAATGCGATGTCAAGTCGGCCTACAGGGCAGTCAATTTTCTCAATAGACTTAATCTTTTTGGCCAACCTATCCGCTAGATGTATACCGCGTGTGCGAATTCCGACAAGACCGAGGTTTTCTCCACCTCGATTGCGCTCAATAATCTCGTGCGCTATTCGTGTTAGCGCTCGTCGAACCGCGGCCGCGTCCATTATTTCTATTTTGATACGAATCGCCTGTCTTTCATTGTCGGCACAAAAAATAACCGCCTTGCAAGACGGCCAGAAGAGGTTATACGCGCATCTATGTTCTTTTCTTCCTTGCCAGCCTCACCGGACTGTGCTTAAAGGTGCATCAACAATATATCAGAGCGATCGTTGCGATTCAAGGCATAAGTTGTTAGACAAAGACACCTTGCGGGAAAAATGTAGCTATTCCTATATAATACAATGAACAGACAATCGAAAAGCCGTTGAGCTTTTGCTAAAGAAGAGAGGTTTTAAAGACGAGCGGATCAACCAAAGTAGACACAATCTGTGGAATTTGCCCCGCCGGTTGCTGGGTTACCGCGACCATGGCTAATGGCAAGCTAGTTAAAACAGAAGCCCGCGGAGGACACCCGTTGGGCATGATCTGCAAACTTGGCGAGCATTCACCCGAAATGGTCTACTCGCCTGATCGCTTAAAAACACCTTTGAGGCGCGTAGGACCAAAGGGAGCATATGATTTTGAGCCTATCTCCTGGAACAATGCCTACGAAATAATAGCTGAAAATTTGATTAAGACAAAGCAAAGATTTGGTCCGGAAGCGACCGCCATATATACTGGTCGTGGTAGCTTTGATCTGGCACTATGTGATGTTTTTCAACCCAAAGACACAGTGGTCTCTTCAGCTTCAAGCCTTCTGTTTCCTTTTGGCTCGCCCAATACTTTTGGCGTAGGCGCGCTCTGTTATGTTTCCTTTGCGATGATCGCGCCTCACGTAACCATGGGCGGGATGATGGTGAATATGGATTCAGATATTGACCAGGCTGAATTGATCGTTGTCTGGGGATCCAACCCGGCCACTGATTCACCGCCCCTTGCTCATAAGCAGATACTAAAAGCTCGACAAAATGGCGCTGAGGTTGTCGTTATTGATCCCCGCCATAATGAAACAGCTAAGGAGAGCGGAGGTCAGTGGGTTCCAATACGCCCCGGAACCGATGGGGCTCTGGCGCTCAGCATGATCCAAGTAGTAATAGAAGAGGAGCTCTTTGATGAAAATTTTGTTGCCGACTGGACTGTCGGCTTTGACGATCTTGTTCAATACACCCAACACTTTCGACCCGAGGCCGCCCAGGAAATAACGGGTGTGCCCGCTGATACAGTCCGTAGCCTGGCCCGTCGTATTTGTCAGGCCCGCGGCGCGAGTCCGGTCATGTATACAGGTCTTGAATATTCCAGTAGCGGTGTTCAGACTATTAGAGCCACAATGATTCTCTGGGCGCTAGCGGGTCAACTGGATGTCCCGGGCGGACGTGTTTTTCGAATGACGCAGAATACATTCCCGATAAACAAAGATGGCTTGATTAGTAATCCCGATGTTAAGAAAGCCATCGGACGCGATCGTTTTCCTGTTTACAGTTTATATCGCGGCGAATCTCACGCGATTGAGCTGCCCAAGGCCGTGCTTGAAGGAAGGCCTTATCCAATTAAGTCATTGATCATACAGGGTGGTTCGATAATAACCGCCTGGCCTGAACCTGATGTTTGGCGGCGGACTCTCGATAAACTTGATTTCCTGGTGACAATAGACAGGCAGCTTACCGCCGACGCGGCTTACGCCGATATTGTCCTGCCGGCAACAACCGGGTACGAGAACACTTCTTATATGGTATACGGTCCGATATTCAGCATTCGAGAAAGACTTATTGAACCCGTCGGCGAGGCGAGAAATGACCTGTTAATTATGGGAGAGCTGGCCAAACGCCTTGGATACGGAGACCGCTTTCCACAAAGTGAAGAAGCTCTACTAGAGCATGTTCTGAAAGGCTCGGGGTTTACGCCCGGCGACGTACGAGCGGACGGGGGCTCGGTAATGCTCGCCACCGGCATGATGGAGTATAAAAAGTGGGAAAAGGGCTTGCTGCGTAAAGACGGAAAGCCCGGATTTGCCACGCCCTCCGGTAAACTTGAAATAGCCTCGAGCGTCTTAGAAGAACACGGGTATGACCCTCTTCCCGTTTATACTGAACCAAAAGAGGGTCCTCTGAGTTCGCCTAATCCCGAGTATCCGCTGGTCTTTAGCTCAGGGGCGCGAGTCAAAACCGACTTTTGCTCCCAACATCATGGAATCGAAGGTCTACTTAACAAAGCGCCTGAGCCAATCGTGACGATTAACTTAAATGACGCGAAAAAACGAGGGATAAATAATGGGGACGAGGTCGATGTAATCACTCTCCGCGGACGCGCTCGTTTTCGAGCCCGCGTCAGCGACGACATTGTAGAAGGCGCCATAGACGCGAATATGGGTGGTGGAGGTCCAGTAGGACCGGCTGCTTGGAGAAACTGCAATGTCAACACCTTAACCGACCTTGATCAACACGATCCTATTTCTGGTTTTCCGGTCTATAAATCGCTCCTTTGTGAAGTGGAATTCGTCTCGTCTACTGTTGCTCACTCGATTGACGAGATATTTAATGATGAAACCAATGAAATGAGCGACCTAAAAGAAAGCGCTAAAAAACCTTCTGAACCAGTCATTTACATGGACCATAACGCAACAACGTCACTTGACCCGGAAGCGCTTGACGCCATGCTCCCCTATCTCCGTCAAGAATTCGGTAACCCGTCAAGCATTCATACTCTTGGCGCAGAAGCGAAAGAAACTTTGTCCAATGCCAGAAGAGAAATTGCCCAGGTAATCAACGCCACGGCAAAACGTATAATCTTTACAAGCGGTGGCTCAGAAGCCGATAATCTGGCCATTAAGGGTGTGGCGAAGACTTTCGGGACGCAACGCGGCCATATAATTACATCTACTATTGAACATCCGGCTATCCTCAAAACTTGCCGCGCCCTTGAACAAGATGGTTATTCAGTCACTTACCTGCCGGTTGATAAAAGTGGAACCATAGATCCGAGTGATTTAAAGAAAGCCATAGGGGCTGAGACAATTTTGGTCTCGATTATGATGGCGAACAACGAAACTGGCGTCATTCAACCTATTTCTGAATTAGCGGCTATCGCCAAGGAACACGGTGTGCTCTTTCATTCCGATGGTGTCCAGGCCCTGGGTAAAATACCCGTAGACGTTGGCGCGCTCGGAGTCGATCTGCTGTCTTTGTCTTCTCATAAAATCCACGGCCCAAAAGGAGCGGGGGCGCTTTTTGTTCGCTCAGGCGTCAACCTTTCAGCCCTCATTGACGGTGGCGACCAGGAAAACTCACTAAGAGCTGGAACAGAGAATATTGCGGCTATCGTCGGTTTTGCCAAAGCCGCTGAGCTTGCGGCCAGTCGTCTGCCAGCAATGGCGAGTGTCGCTAAACTACGAGATAGGCTGCAAGCAGGAATTGCGGCAGTGGCCGAGGGCAGCTTTTGCAATGGTCAGCAAATAGAACGTCTGCCAAATACCGTGAATATGACCATCCCCGGTTTTAGGGGTGAATCTCTGGTTCTTAAGCTTGACCGAGAGAATATCGCGCTCTCGTCAGGATCAGCGTGTAAATCAGGTTCTCCTGACCCTTCCCCTGCTCTTCTAGCCATGGGTCTGACCGCCGAAGAGGCCCATTGTTCCATCCGTTTCTCTTTGGGCTTGAAAAACACAGCGGCTGAGGTAGATACTGTACTACGAGCGCTTGAAAAAATAATTAGTGAATCAAGAAGCACAATCAGGTTTATGCCTTGCAGGTGAGACATGGCTAGTCCAATTGAACAAATAACAAGAACACCGGATACAGAAACACTGGCCTTTGCCCGTTCGGTGGTTCGGGGCTTGAGTGATACGCCGCGCCACCTTGACTGCCGTTTTCTCTATGACGCCCACGGAAGCCAGCTTTTTGAGCGTATTTGTGAGCAACCTGAATACTATTTAACAAGCGCTGAGAGTCAGATTCTAAAGGCCGCCGCTTCAGATATCGCTGTGAAAACCGGCAATCTGACATTGATAGAATTTGGCTCGGGTAGTTCGATAAAGACCCAAACCATACTTGAAGCCTACTCTAAAGAGTTCGGTCAAACATGTTACACCCCGGTTGATATCAGTCACACAATTCTCGAAGAGGCCAAGCTCAGCTTAACGAAAAATTTTCCAAACGTTTCTGTCGATCCATTCCACGGAACCTATGAAGAAGCCTTCAATCTATTTCATCAATTTTCCCCGTCACTCTTTCTTTTTCTTGGCAGCTCAATCGGAAATTTCGATACCGTCCAATCGACTACCTTTTGGGAGAGTGTATGTGCTCATCAAGTAAAAGGCGACTTCTCCCTTTTAGGCATAGACATTACCGAAGACCCCGAAGCCTTGCACGCCGCCTATAATGACTCCGCGGGCCTGAGCGCCGCGTTTACAAAAAATATTTTTGATCGCATGAACCGCGATTTTAAT
>JAUVQD010000089.1 GCA_030598355.1 Actinomycetes bacterium | reverse complement strand
TCGGATACTTTTTATTGGCTTTCCGGTATTTGCCAGCTATTGGAAAATTTTATTCATAGCTATGGCTATAGCTTCTATGTTTGTAGGCAACTTGCTGGCGATTCCGCAAACAAATATTAAGCGCATGCTGGCGTATTCCTCCATTGCCCATGCCGGATACATTTTGGTTGGTTTTGCTGTCGCGTCTAATCAAGCGATTACAGGGATTCTTCTTTATATCGCTATTTACACCATTATGAATCTTGGAGCTTTTGCCATAGTCATGGCTGTCGGTCATGGGTCGAGCGGAGGGGAAGATATCGTAAATTTTGATGGTTTGTCCAAGCGGGCGCCGTTCTTGGCAATAACTATGGCGGTTTTCATGATAGCCTTGGCGGGGATGCCGCCGACAGCTGGTTTGTGGGGCAAATTTTATATTTTCGCGGCCGCGGTAAACAAGGGATTATGGTGGCTGGCTTTGCTCGGCTTGCTTAATAGCGCTATTTCGCTTTATTACTACGTCAATGTTATAAGGCATATGTATGTTCTGGAACCGGTAACGGAAGCGCCGCTGGTTTTTCCAGTCGCCTATAAAGGCGTGGTCTGGGTTACCGTTCTTGGTACGCTGATCATCGGTGTTATGCCGGGGCCCCTCCTATGGTTGTCAACAATTTCATCAAAAGGATTCGGGTAGTGGGTAGCTCTATCGTTTTATTGCCAATACTAATACCGCTTATAGGCTGCCTTCTTGTGATTGCTGTAAGCCGTTATTCTAAAGAGCTTGGCGGCGCGCTGACTACGGTGCTGACGATGGCTACTTTTGGAGTCGTAGCTTGGCTGTATTACCTATTTAACCAGGGCACTGAATTGAGCCTTAGTCTAAATGTTGGTTTGCCGGTCAAATTGGCTTTTGGCGCCGACGCGCTTGGGCTTTTCTTGGCAATAACTTCAGCGCTGGTTTGGACTTTAGCTTCTCTTTACTCACTTGAATATATAACATCAAAGAAAACGCTTTTTAATGTTTTTCTCCTGCTGTCGCTCTATGGAATGTTAGGTATTGTGCTAACGGCCAATTTATTCAGCATGTTAATATTCTTTGAAGTTTTTTCCGTCGCTTCGGCAATTCTAGTCATGCATGAAGGGACGCCGGAGGCTCAGCGGGCTGCTTTTCAATATCTGTTTATTTCTATCGTAGGCAGCGTGACAATAATTCTGGCCGCGGCCGCGATCTTTGAGATGACAGGCTCGGTGGATCTCCTTGGCCAAGGAATTCCGGGGCTCGAGAATAGTGCCCTGACACCTTTCTTCTTTTGGCTCTTGATGGCTGGCTTTAGTATTAAGGCGGGCATATTTCCTGTCCATATTTGGTTGCCGGAGGCCCATCCGATTGCGCCTTCTCCAGCCAGTGCTTTGCTTTCTGGCGTGATGATAAAAGCCGGCGCTTACGGCGCCATCCGAGTTTTATACGGGGTTTTCGGGATAGCCGTGGTTAACACGGAATTCATGGCCAAACTGCTTTTGGCTCTAGCGGTTTTCACGATGATATTCGGATCTCTGATGGCGATAGTACAAACGGAGCTAAAAAGGATGCTGGCGTATTCGTCTATTGCTCAGATAGGCTATGTGATGCTAGGCATATCGCTCTTGACAGAACTGGGTTTAACCGGGGGCGTTCTGCATATTTTCAATCACGCCCTCATGAAAGGCGCATTATTTTTGGCGGCCGGCATTATCATTCATCAAACTGGTTTGCGCAACCTCAAGGATCTATCGGGTATCGCTAAGCGATTGCCTGTAACAATGACGGCGTTTACTTTAGCGGCTCTCTCGATGATCGGGATTCCGCCGTTTGTCGGTTTCTTCAGCAAGTGGTATCTAGCGCTTGGCGCATTGCAAGCAAAAGATAGTGCTTACATCAGTCAATGGTCGGCCTATGGAATTGTCGGCGTTTTGGTCTTAAGCGGTCTGCTAAATATTGTTTATTACGGCCCCATACTTATCAGGGCGTGGTTTGGAGATTTGCCTGAGGAGGCCGATAGCAAGCATGCCCATGGTCACGCGGTGGCAACGGCTCATGATGGCGGCGCACCCATAAGAGTAAGACGGGCTGAGCCTTCCTGGCTAATGCTTTTGCCGACGGTGACTCTGGCCGCAGCGACGCTAGGTTTCGGTATCTACATTAGCATTCCGTACAGAATGGTAAGCGAAGTAGTCAAAATGTATTTTTAAAATGAGACTTGATATGAGACAAAAGCGAAAAAATAGGAGATGTATCGGTGGAAGTTAGTTCCATTTTACCCGTTATACCTATTTTAGTTGCGGGCTTGGCAGCGGTGCTCATAGCTATAAATGGCGACAAAGCGTTCTGGCGTAATCTGTGGTCGACGATTGCTAGTATTGTTGCCTTTTTAGCCGTTATCACCATGTTGCCGGGGGCTCTCGACGGAAAAATATACTATATAAATGTAATTAATCTGGTTGAGAATCTGTCCCTGACATTCCGGGTTGATGACCTTGGTCTACTCTTCGGCCTTGTGGCCTCTTCGATGTGGGTGTTGGTCAACATTTATACAATCGGCTACATGGAGCATGAGCACGAAAAGAAAAGGTTTTTTGCCTTTTTTGCTCTCTCTATGTTTTCAGCTTTCGGAATAGCATTTTCGGAAAATCTCTTTACGCTCTTTATCTTCTACGAGATGCTCAGTCTCTTTACTTACCCGCTGGTTGTGCATGCAGGCACTGAGGAAGCAATGAAGGCCGGAGCTAAGTACTTGATCTACACGCTTGGCGGCGGAGGTTTTCTTTTAGTCGCTATTATCGTCACTTACTTTGTCACAGGCGACCTGTCGCTCAGTCAACCGGGAATTTTCGATATCAGCAACGGCGCTGGTCTATTGCAAGTTCTCTTCTTTATGTATCTAATCGGTTTTGGTGTTAAAGCAGCTATCATGCCTATGCATCACTGGTTACCCAAAGCCATGGTAGCGCCGACACCGGTGAGCACATTATTGCATGCCGTGGCGGTTGTTAAAGCGGGTGTCTTTGGGGTCTTAAGACTTATTTACAATATCTATGGCGTCGATTTGCTGATTCAGCTTGGTTTAGGCGTAATACTGGTGTCTTTGGCTGCTTTTACAATTCTGACCGCGTCGATCATTGCCACTCGGGCAGACAATCTAAAGCGACGACTGGCCTATTCTACAATTAGCCAACTCTCTTACATTGTGTTGGGCGGGGCGCTTTTGGCGCCGGCTGCAGCTGTAGGGGCAATGGTGCATATTGCTAATCACGCGTTTACTAAAGGTACGCTTTTTATGTGCGCGGGGATCATAGCGGAAGAGACAGGGAAAAAGAAGATTAGCCAATTAAACGGCATAGGCAGGCGTCTGCCCTTAACCATGTCGGCGTTTACGATAGCGGCTTTGGGCATGATCGGTCTGCCGCCGCTGGCTGGTTTTGTCAGCAAGTGGTATTTGGGTGTTGGCGCTGGAGAAGCCAATAAACCAATTGTTATAGCAGTTCTTGTAGGTAGCTCGATTCTGAACGCAATTTATTTCCTTCCTATTATTTATAGAGCTTTCTTTATGCAGCCAACGGCTGAAGAAGAAAAAGAGCTGGTTAGACCTAAGAATAGAGCTGAAACGGTGCCCACTATGTTGGTGCCGATTCTGACAACTACGACCATGACAGTTATCCTAGGTGTTTTTGCCGCCGTACCGGGATTGCCAATGTCAGTGGCGAAGTCAGCTACTTCGTTCTTATTTGGAGGTTAGTTTTAGTGGCAGTATTTGTAAGCAAGAAATTAAATAGAGCCATAGTTTCTTTGGTTGTCGTGCTGGCCGTTGCGATAATGTCCGCTGTCATAACAGCGACAGCCTGGGCGGTGCCGGAGCTTCGACGCATAGAGACCGGCAATATTAACAAGCCCACTGACATTCATGCGATTGGTGGGTCGGGCAGTCATGATAAAAAAGGATTAGGCTCTGAAGAAGAACACGATATGGAAGAAAAAGAGAGCGATGAACATAAAGAAGATAGCGACGAACACGATGGAGCCGCGAGTGATCATGAAGAGGAAGATGGTCGTGGCGAAGAAGATAGTCACGACGCAGAGGAAGAAGAAGATGACGCCGCAGCTGACCACGGAGAAGAAGATGATCACGGTGGGGCGGTTACTGAAGAGCATGGTGAAGAAGCCGGCGGGGGCGAACATGGCGGAGAAGCACACCATCCGGCATGGATGATTCCGGGTTGGCAGTCGATTTTCTCAGCCTTAGCGGTTGTCTATTTTGGTTTGGCTTTAAAGTTCTTACCAAAGATAATGGCTAAGGAGGAACACCACTGATGCCCGCGATCTTACCAGCGTTAATCTTCTTAGGCGGTTCTGTGTTTATTCCGTTTATCAAGGGCCGAGCCCGACAAATATATTTAATGGTTATAGCCTTTATTGGATTAGTCGATGTCTTTATGCTAAAAAACCAAACTTCATGGGTGACAGATTTCATTGGGTTTAAGATCACTTTGCTTCACGCTGATCGCATCAGTTTGTTTGTCGGATACATCTTTGTAATCATTAGCTTCTTCGCCATATTGTATACGCTTCATGTTGAAGAAACCTGGCACCACATGCTTACCTTTTGGTACATTGGCACATCTTTAGGGGCTGTTTTCGCAGGTGACCTTTTAAGCTTATATGTTTTCTGGGAGCTCATGGCTGTCGCTTCAGTCGGTTTGATATTTTTAAATCGAAGCGACGAGGCTCGACAGGCCGCGTTCCGTTATTTACTCATGCATATTATTGGCGGCGCCGTTTTTGTCGGTGGCATATTGGTTCATTTTATGCAAACGGGATCTTTGGCAATCGACCCCCTGGCAAGCGGTTTGGCTTTTGGGTTAGTTCTCTTTGGGATAGGCATGAACGCCGGTTTTATTCTCATCCATACCTGGTTGCCGGATTCATACCCGAGAGCCTTATTTACCGGTAGTATTTTTATGTCTGTCTACACAACTAAAACAGCCGTTTACGCTATTGTCAGACTGGCGCCCGGATGGGATATCGTCGCTTATATGGGAGCCATTATGGCGGTATTTGGCGTTACCATGGCTCTGATTCAGAGCAATCCGAGAAAATTGTTGTCATATCATATTATTAGTCAGGTTGGCTACATTGTAGCTGCCATTGGTTTAGGCGGCGCCCTTGGTGTAGACGGCGGGCTTCTCCACCTTTTCAATAATATTCTCTATAAAACATTGTTGTTTATGGCGATCGGGGCGGTCATATATCGAACCGGTAAAAATGACTTAACAGAAATGGGCGGAGTATTCAAAAAAATGCCGATAACAACCGGTGTTGCGGTCATTGCGGCATTGTCTATTTCCGGAGTTCCGCTTTTCGCCGGTTATATTAGCAAATCATTGATTTTTATGGCCGCGGAAGGAAACGAAGTAATTGAGTTGATGCTCGAACTTGCTGCGGTTGGAACCTTTCTATCGTTTCTAAAATTTACTTACTTTGGGTTTTTCAGGCCCAATAAAAGCAATGAAGCCAAAGTCACGGAAGCTCCGGCTCATATGTTAGTCGCTATGGGCAGCGTCGCCGCTTTATGTGTGGCTGTCGGTCTTGCCCCCCAATTTTTCGTCCGTATTTTACCGTTTGCTCTGACTGCTGAGGAAACCAGTTTTTATGTCTTGCCTCGCCTACTCGGTATTACTCAAATATTGGTCGTGACGTCTGTCTTGTTTGTTTTGGCCCTTTCGGTCTTCTCTCCCCATAAGAGACGCACTTATGACTTTGACTGGTTCTATATCCAGGCAAGCAAGGGACTTGCATTGGTTGCTCAAGGTGTTAGCGTGACGAACGATGCTTTTGAGAACGCAACAGGTAAAATCGTGCCGGCGCTCCGGGTAGTAAGTAAGCCTTTTAACAAGTTAAACGACTTGGTGTCGAGGCTCTTGTTCGCGATCTTTGTCGACATGTGGTTATTTAAACCAGTGACGCCACCTGTAAGAACTGCTGGAAAAGATGGTAACGATAGCAAAGTCAAGCCGCACGTTGTTGAAACAATCGCTCAGATTGGAGAAAAGGTCAGCACGCGTGTGGGAAAAGCAGATACTAATGTGATTGATAAGGCTATTAATGACATAGCTACGATTGGAGAAAAAGCCAGCGTGCAGGTGGGTAAAGTTGATCTGAAGATAATCGATAAACTGATTGACCAATTTGCCAAAATTGGCGAACGTATTGGCAACTTTACTAATGCTTTTGATTATAAGGTTGTCGACGGCATCGTCAATGGCGTTGGCTGGCTGGCCGGCGCGATAAGCAAGAAG
>JAUVQD010000120.1 GCA_030598355.1 Actinomycetes bacterium | reverse complement strand
CTCTGGAAAGATTGTTCATCGCAAACCCCCAAAGGCGAAGAAAAGGACTGTGCCTGTCCTAGCAAAAGCCTTAGGATGGTTGTGGCATTTGGCATCAATGATCGTTATCGGGCTGGTTATAGCGTTGCTCTTCCCGAAAAGCCTTAAGGGTGTTGAAAAAGCCCTTTCAAACCAACTCTGGCCTTCTTTGGGGCTAGGCTTTGCCGGACTCTTTCTGGTTCCCATAGCGATAATGTTCGTTTTTTTCACTGTCATCGGAATTCCACTGGCCCTGATAACGCTAGCCCTTTACATAATTGCCATCTATTTGTCACAGATTTACGCCGCCGCCTCTATCGGGTCAATAATATTAAGGCGATTGGCCGGGCGAGAGCTTTGGTTGGGTCTTGGCGTGATCATCGGTATTTTTGCTTTGGCGCTTCTTCAGTTAATCCCGATACTGGGAGGACTGATAACATTCGCCGTCATCCTTTTTGGCTTAGGAGCCATGTTGTTATCAATCTGGACTAAGCGCCAGGACGCCCAAACAAATTCTTAAAGAATCACTCTTATTCTTGTGTTAACTTTAGTATCGTGCAAAGAAGATTAGAGTCTTTATTAGTGTTTGCGACTGGTCTTGTGGCGGCAATTGTGCCGCTGGTGCTTTTACCAACAGAAAAAACAAGCTCTTATCCCCTCATTTGGATCTATCTAGTGCCAAAAAATATCGTTTTGAAGGTCTCTGTAATTGCTATAATTGCTTTCGCGGTTCTTTTGCTCCTATTTCGTTTTGGATCGGCTCTTCGCAACAAAGTCTTCCGAATATACGTAAGTTACGCTGATCTCTTTTTCATTATCTTCGTGGTCTTCCTATGGCTTTCCTCAATGAACAGCCTCAATAAAGAGCATGCCTTCTTTGGCAGTATCTTCTGGCAAGAGGGTTTCTATACCTACAGAGACTATTTGGTCTTATTCTTTGTCGCTAGCGTTTTTGGTCGCTCAAAATCGCTTGTTGGTATATCCTACATTTTGATGCCGACAACAATAGCCATCGCGATCTACGCTATTGTTGAGGCTTTTTTCCCGGGCATCCAGAGCTTTACCAACGTCGGGCTTATTGGAAGAAGCGGAGCTACCGCAGGGAATGCCGTAATTCTTGGCGCCTATTTGACCATGCCCATTCTCATATTTTTGACTCTATTGGTTCAAAATGTCTTTGGTCGACGATCATCTTTTATTGCTTTGGGCTCTTTAGTTCTAGCTGTATTAGCCCTGGTCTTCACCTTTTCACGCGGATCCTGGTTAGCTGTACTCATCGTATCTGTCGTAGTCGTTGGGTGGTCGTGGCAAAAGAGACCGCGCATATCAAAAAGATTCATAGCTTTATCTATTGTGATATTGCTTCTAGTCGTAATAATGATCTCCCTGGGACCGAGGCCCCCACAAAACGTAGTTGCCAGAGCGTTTAGCGCGTTTAATCCCTCTGAGCCAACAGCGGAGACCCGTTTGGTCGCGTGGCGCCAAGCTTTCCGGGTAATCGCGGCCTTTCCGGTTTGGGGCACAGGAATAGATAGTTTTTCACCCGGTGTAGCCTCGATATCACCAAAGAGCACCGATGGAGTTCTTGACAAACCACATAACTTCTTCCTGGAGGTTTTAGCGACAATGGGGATTCTTGCTTTTTTGGCATATGTATCTGCTATGGCAATTATTTTCTATTCCGGCTGGCAAATGGTGCGTCAAGCCAAACCTAACTACCAAATTGAAGCAGCGGGCATGGCGGCGAGTGGCGCGTATCTTTTGGCCCTCTTTTTTCTCTTTTCGACCATTAACAACGCGCCCCTTTTCTATGTGATTCTTGGATTAACGGCAGCCGGAGCGCGCGAAACAGGCACTCTGCCGATCTTCAAATTAGCTGATTTTCGGTGGGGTTCAGACAAGCAAATTGGGCAAGCTAGCTAACCCTATTTTATTCCGTATGATTTCATTTTACTGTATGATATGGGCTAATGTTCGAGTCAATATTAGGCCGTGCTTATCGATTATTTATTTCGCGAAGATTTGCGATCTCTCTTCTAATTGCAGTTTCCTTTCTCTTGCTCATGGGAATTCTTTTGCCAACTCTCTCTTACCATGAGCCTAGCGAGATGGTCTCGTTCTCAAAAGAGCATCCTATCCTCTTTGAGCTGGGTAAAGTCTTTAATCCACCGACATTAACGACTTCTTGGTCTTTTCTGTTTTTAACCGGCCTTTTAATGTTAAGCACTGTTCTTTGTTGTTTCGAGCGAATCAGAAATCGCGAATATCAGGATCCATACGGAAAAGAGCCAAAATTCTTCCGCCATAAAGTTGAATTCTCGATAGCCTCCAATGCCGAGGATTCGATGGCCTCGTCCATCGCGACCCTCCGCCAATATTGGTGGCGACTAGGCAAAAAACGGGTTAGAGAGAATGGCGTTTTTATTGAGGGCCGAAAGGGCGCCTTTGGCTTTTGGGGCTCAATAATCTTCCACCTTGGTTTCATGATCATCCTAGTGGGTGTGATTATGAGTAGTTCCACCAGATTCAGCGGCAAATTTCTCGTGGCCGAGGGCCAAGAGTTGCCTCTTTTAATAGAAAACATGACTACCGTTGTCAGAGAACCCGCTGGCGGCTATGAGCTGCCTGGATATCCAGTCTATTTGGAAAGCTTTAAGGCCGAAATCGTTGACGAAAGGTTCCCTGTAGAATATCGGGCCAATCTCAAGGTGAGTGAGCCTAGCGGAATTGTCACCAGTAAAAAAATATTGATAAATGAAGCTATAAAGATTAACGATATCGCCATATTGCTGGAAAATTATGGTTTCGCGCCGCATATCATGGTAAAAGACCCCAAAGGTCAAACACCCCTTGACGCCTTTATCAACCTTAGAGGTCGTATTGCGGGTAGCCGCGATAGTTTTAAAGTACCGAAAACGAAACTTTCAATCGACACCATCTTTTTCCCGAACAGAAAAAATAAGACTTCTTTGGTTCCACAAGCCCCGTATTATACAATTACTGTTAAGAATAAGGACAAAAAGGTCTTTCAGGGTGACCTGCACCAAGGAAAATCTGTAAAGTTCGACGGTTATACCATGAGTTTTCCGGAGACTCGTTACTGGGCCTACTTCCAGGTCAACCGCGACTTAGGAATAGGCGTCTTGTTCTGGGGATTCATGATCAGCTTCATAGGCGTGGTCATCAGATTCGTCTCTCATGACCGGCAGGTGTCGATACGTCTTAAATCGGGCGCCTCCGGAACAGAGGTTCTGGTAAGCGGACGTTCGAAATATTTTCCGGCGATTTTCAAGGGTGAGCTAACAAAACTGGCAAAATCTATTGAAGACGAGCAAACTGGAGGTCCACTAAATTGGGACAATTTGAAGAAATATTTTTCTGGATAGCCGTCTACTTATACGCACTCGCGTTCCTGCTGCAACTGGCTTCGCTCATTTTCAAAAAGCCTTCTTGGGCTCCGATTGGTTGGTACGCGGCCCTTGGCGCTTTCGGTTTTCACACTGCCACAATCGCTGCCAGGTGGATAGCTACGGGCCACCCGCCCGTTGTTCAGCGCTATGAGAACAATTTAGCTGGAACCTGGTTTGTGATGTTGATGATAATCGTGGTCAGCCGGTGGTTTAAGAAAGTCAAAATATTCGCCCTATTTGTCATTCCAGTAATCTTGATCATGCTGGGTCAAGCATTCATGGCACAACCAGAATTGAAGCCGTTAGCGCCCAATTTCCAAAGCTGGTGGCTGTGGATACATGTTACTTTTGCCTGGTTTGCCTATAGCTCCTTCGCCGTCGCGGGGGGCTTAGGAATAGTTTATCTATTAAAGAGCAGGGTTAAGAATGTCAACGTCAAGCCCTGGAATTATTTCCCTGAAATCGACCTTCTCGACGACCTGATTCTTCGTTTTGTCCTTTTCGGCTTTGTCGCCCAGACAATGATGCTTATTTCCGGGTCAATTTGGGCTAACAATTTATGGGGCAGCTATTGGAGCTGGGACCCGCTCGAAACTTGGTCTTTAGTCACGTGGCTCACTTATGGAATAATCTTGCACTTCAGACTCACGATGGGGTGGAAAGGAAAACGGATCGCCTGGCTCGCTATCGGTGCGATCATAACGGAGATAATTACTTTCTACGGTATTGGTATTATCGTAACAGTTCACACGCCCCTATTGCAGTAAGGAGCCTTCTAACCAAAGCACTCGATTGGCACTAATAATCGAAGCCCAGTTTTGCGATGGCCTCTTGCGCCTGACCAATACCATCAGAAAACTCATTTTGTAGATTCCTGTCATTGATAGCCGCGCCAAAATTATTTTGGGCCCGGATAAGGTGGCTCATCGAAGCGCGCAAGGCGTCGTCGACAGCAGCTTCGCGTTCTTTTAAGTGTTTTCTCTGAATCTCATTTGGCAAAATATTTCCCCCTAGACATCATAGAGGAGCACTTCTTGAGTGCCCCCTAAACCTTATAGACAAACCTGTTATCTATACCTATATTTGCAATCGGTAAACCAAGAAATATTTTTCTTTTATTAAAGAATCTGTCGTAGACTCGATATTGCCCATTCATGGAGGCGTCCATTAGAATAAAGCTGGACTTGAGCTAGCATAATAAGTGCGATATCGTCGATTCGTCAAGAACGGGCGGCAATTAAACAAAGTAAGAGATTAATTGTGTTTTTGACAATAATCAAGCATGGATTTAGCCCATGGAAGAATAGCGGCAATCATTAACTTTCGCAAAATGCCGGCCGATTTAAACGACTAGTAGTCGTAGTTGGCAGTGTTGCCATTCACCTGTGGGGCATGGCCCGCGCCGCAGTTATTTACCTCATCTGAAGTCCCAAAGCCTAGGCCGTTTTTGGTCCAGCATAGGACCGCACTTGTTGTTGTCGCTTTTCTCACTCCGGCCCAAGTCGCCCCATTGAGAAACCTCTCGCCGGAAACGCTCATTGTCGGATCGGTGGATATGTCCCCGGCGTCATCCCTGCCCTCGAACCTTGTGGTCCCGTGAATGCCGCCTAAAGAATCGCCGCCGTGGCAATTCATGCAGACTATGCCCCATTTATTCACATTGCCTTCATCGTAAGTACGGGGGTCGCTCGTTGGATCGTGGTTGATGCGGCTTAAGAGCGCGTCAGGAGT
>JAUVQD010000104.1 GCA_030598355.1 Actinomycetes bacterium | reverse complement strand
GGAGGCCGGCGCTTTTGTCCATGTCTGGTTAGGGGAAAGCGAGCCGGCGCCTGAGTCGATTAAAAGCTTCGTTATCAATACCTACAAAAATACACAGGCTGAGCAGATAGCCTTTAGTCCGGAGTTCACTGTCTGTGAAGAGTGTCGCCAGACAAGCCGTGGCTTGAAGGAAACTTGTCCCAAGTGCGGCGCTGAAGATGTCTACGGTATTACCCGGGTTGTCGGCTACTTCTCCAAGGTCCAAACTTGGAACAAAGGCAAGATTGGTGAGCTCGTAGAGCGGATAAGAGTGAACGTCGATAACGAGCCGACCAGCGAGCTGGCTCATACGGATGAAGCGGTGGCTGGTTAAGGTTTTATAAAATAGCCGCAAAGCACGGTTAAAACAAATAACGACAGTGGCCGCTCGGTAACAGAGCGGTCACTTTGCTTTAGGGAATGATATACTGCCATCATGCGAACTAAGTCGGCAATCGCCAGTCTTATCGGCCGGGCCGGAGGCGCGGGCAGCCGCGCTCTTGGGCTTGGCGGCGGCACAAGTCTGCCGGGGGCCATTGCTCTTAAGATTGACCCTGGCTTAATACGTGAGTTAGCCAGGCAGCTCGGTCAAGGCTCCGTAATTATTACGGCCACCAATGGAAAAACCACGACCGCCAACATGACGGCCAAAATTTTATCGGCGGCAAGTTTGACACCGGTCCACAATGCCGCCGGGGCTAATTTAGCATATGGGGTCGCCACGGCTTTAATGAAGGATGCTGAGGGGCTTAAAGGTTCGAAGATCGGGCTTTTTGAAGTCGACGAAGCAGTCGTTAAAAATGTTGTCGAAGACCTAGACCCAAAAGTTATGGCCGTTGGCAATATATTTAGAGACCAACTTGACCGCTTCGGCGAGGTTGACCAGACGGCAAGATTAATAAGTGAAGGCATTCGTCTTCTTAAACCGGATGCCAGGTTGGTGCTGAATGCCGATGATCCTCGAGTCGCGGCCCTTGGTCAGGATGCCAAAGTTGAGCCGATATATTTTGGTATCGCCGACATGGATCATCTTATGGGCAGCGAAATGGGGGCTCAGGACTCAAAAGATTGTCTGGTCTGCGGCGGCCCCTTAACCTACGAGAAGCGATATTTTTCCCACCTCGGGGCTTACTCGTGCCCTAAATGTGGATTCAAACGGCCCCGTCCGCAAATTACAGCGACAGACTTAAAATTGACTCTTGAGGCAAGCCGGTTTACCTTAAAAACTCCAGCCGGGGAACATGAGGTTGAGCTAGGTGTGCCGGCTATATATAACGTCTATAACGCGCTTTTAGCTATCTCAATTGGCTTTGCTATCGATGTTGATCCGGCCACTTCAATCGCCGCTTTAGCAGATTTTCAACCGACTTTTGGCCGGCTTGAAAAGATTGAAGTAGAAGGAAAACACGTGCGTCTGATGTTGATTAAGAACCCAACCGGGTTTAATCAGGCGATAGAAACTTTAAATCTCGATCCTGATCCAAAAAACATTATTATCGCTATTAATGATAACTTGGCCGACGGCACCGATGTCTCGTGGCTATGGGACGCCGACGTTGAAAGAATAGGCAAAACAAAGGCGTTGATAACTAGCGGAATACGCGCGCACGACATGGCGCTCAGGTTGAAATACTCAGGAAACAACAACGACATTCAAGTCGAACCTAAGTTTAGTGAAGCCTTGGCGGCCGGTCTCGAAAGGACACCTGATGGGGGAGACCTTTATATTCTCCCCACCTATACCGCGATGCTCGACATAAGACGACATCTGGAAAAAATGGGTGGGGCAGCGGCTTTTTGGCGGCCTGGTGATCGCCGATGAACTCTCTCAACCTTGTCCACCTCTATCCCGACTTGATGAATCTCTACGGTGACAAAGGCAATATCATCGCGTTGTCTAGGCGGTGTGCGTGGCGCGGGATAGACCTTAAGGTCCACGAGATATCGCTAGGTGATTCCTTGCCAAAGGATATGGACATTGCGTTTATTGGGGGCGGCCAAGATAGGGAGCAGCTTCGAGTCTATCGGGATCTGGAGAAAAAAGGCGACGCTCTCAAAGCTATGATCGCGGACGGTTTGGTAGTTTTGGCTATTTGCGGTGGCTACCAATTGCTCGGTCGTCGTTTTATTACTTATCAAGGCGAGGAGATTCAAGGATTGGGCGTTCTCGATATCGAGACCGTCGGGGGAGACAGACGGCTTATTGGTAATGTCGTGGCAGATATTCGATTAGGTGAGGAGGAAATGGCGCTAGTCGGGTTTGAGAACCATAGCGGTCAAACAACCCTAGGCCAAAAAGCAAAACCGCTCGGGCGCGTCCGGCTTGGGTTTGGCAATAATGGTCAGGATGGCAGCGAAGGGGCATGGCAAGATAATGTTTTTGGCACCTATCTCCACGGTTCCTTGTTGCCCAAGAATCCCGTTTTTGCTGATTATCTGATTCGGTCGGCGCTTGAGAGAAAATATGGTTCCGGCACCGTCCTTGAGCCGCTTAATGACACTATGGAGATCGCGGCTCATGCGGCTGCCGTTGAGAGAATAGAACAACTTCATCGTCGTCGCTGGGTCCCAGGTTGGTTCAAACGATAACGGAATAATTCGGGGACACAATACTTAATTCTGAGTTTCGAATTAAGTATTGTGTCCCCGAATTATTATCCACTGAGAATTACCATAATTAATTATGGATATAATCTAACGTTAGAAGTTGTGTGATTACTAATCGGAAAGGATGTTTTTATTTATGAAAGAGACATTTGAAAATCTAGCGAAAGCGTTTATTGGAGAGTCGCAAGCGAGGAATCGCTACACATTTTATTCAAAAGTGGCCAGAGAAGAAGGATTGCAACAGATCAGCTCCCTTTTTCTGGTTACTGCCGACAACGAAAAAGAGCACGCCAGTTGGTTGATGAAGATGATGCAGGAACTGAAAAAGAATAGTACCGAGAATCTTGATGAGATAGAGGTGCCTGCCCCTGTACCGACTGTTCTGGGAACAACAGCCGAAAACTTACGGGCAGCCATTGCCGGGGAGCACTATGAGAACAGCATCATGTATCCGAGCTTTGCCGATGGTGCTGATTCTGAAGGGCTAACCGATATTGCCAAGCGTTTGCGATCAATCGGCAAAGTGGAAACTCATCATGAGGAACGGTACACAAAACTCTTAAGCCAAGTTGAAGCCGGGACCGTATTTAGAAAAGATAGAGAAGTCGCTTGGCTATGTCGCGAGTGCGGCTATGTCCATTATGGTACAGAGCCGCCGGAGAAATGCCCATCGTGCGACCACAAGCGCGAGTATTACCAGATCCTTTGCGAGGCGTATTAGGAGCTGTCGGCGCGGTTTTTTCTAATTAAATATCTCTAAAAGCCAGCATTGCGGCTTCAACCGTGTGGTCTATATCTTCATCGCTGTGAGCCAAAGAAATAAAGCCCGACTCAAATTGTGAGGGAGCTAAATTGATCCCAGCTTCCAACATCAGGCTGAAATACTTTGAAAACTTTTCGGTATCGCTCTTTTTGGCTGTCGTGAAATCAAAGACCTCTTGGTCGGTAAAGTAGACGCAAGACATCGCCCCGACCCGGTTAAATGTTAGGTTAAGGCCGGCGTTTTCAGCCGCGACTTGTAATCCGGCAGAGAGACGAGCGCCTTTTTTCTCTAATTCGTCATAGACGCCGGGCTCGGATAAGAGCTGAAGTGTTACCAACCCGGCTGTCATCGCAAGTGGATTACCAGACAACGTGCCAGCCTGATAGATTGGGCCCACGGGCGCGACATTGTTCATTATTTCAGCTTTTCCGCCAAAGGCCGCCACAGGCAAGCCGCCGCCAATTATCTTACCGAGACACGTCATATCAGGGTCGATTCCAAAACGTTCCTGGGCGCCACCGTAAGCGATGCGAAAACCTGTCATGACTTCATCAAAAATCAGTACCATCCCGTGCTTGGCAGTGATAGCTCGAAGACCTTCAAGGTATCCGGGCTTAGGCGGGACGCAGCCCATATTTCCAACGACGGGCTCAAGTATAATCGCGGCGATTTCGTCGCCCTGTTTCTCAATTGTTTCCTCAACCACGCCTAAGTCATTATAGGGGAGGCTGATAGTATCTTTAGCTGATCCCTCTGTGACACCCGGGCTATCGGGAAGCCCCAGGGTTTGGACGCCCGAGCCGGCTTCGACAAGCAGGTAGTCGACATGGCCGTGATAGCATCCTTCAAACTTGATGATCTTTTCCCGCTTTGTATAGCCGCGAGCAACGCGGATCGCGCTCATCGTAGCTTCGGTTCCGGAGTTGACCATTCGCACCTTGTCCATTGACGGGTACGCCTCGAGAACCTTTTTCGCCATCGCTACTTCGATCGGAGTTGGAGCACCGAAACTCGTACCGTTTTGCATGGCTGTGCCAAGTGCCTCTATGACTTCGTCGCGGGCATGACCTAATATCAGCGGACCCCACGAACCGACGTAATCGATATACTCGTTACCGTCGACATCATATATTTTTGAACCTTTGCCCCTGTGAATAAAGAGGGGATTGCGTCCGACCGATTTAAAGGCTCTCACCGGGCTGTTAACGCCACCGGGAATCATTTCCTTGGCTGCCTGGAAGAATTTTTCTGATTCAGTATGTTTCATATATCTCCTTTTAAAGATCTTTAATTAGTCTTGTAACTTACCCGCTATAGCCCAATCACTTCTGGCGTGATCCGCAAAGATGATTTGGACATTTTCCGGCGCGGTTTTACCAACCTCGACGACGGCATCAGTTATTCGCTTGGCCATCTCCGCTTTCTGATCTCTTGTTCTGCCTTCCCATAGTTTTATTTCTATTACCGGCATGTCTGCCCCTTTACTCTTTTAGCCACTTTGCGGCGTCTTTTGCGTGATAGGTCAATATAATGTCTGCCCCCGCCCGCTTGATGCTTGTCAGCACCTCCAAGGCTACTTCTCTCTCATCTATCCAGCCTTTTTCGGCGGCGGCTTTAATAATTGAATATTCGCCGCTAACGTTATAGGCGGCTAGAGGATAGTCAAATTCAGCTCGAACTGTCGCGATCACATCTAAGTAAGATAAAGCGGGCTTCACCATAATAATATCTGCCCCTTCTTCGACATCGAGCGCGGTCTCGCGCAATGCTTCCATAACGTTGGGGGGGTCCATCTGATAAGCGCGTCGGTCGCCAAATGTCGGCGCTGATTCGGCGGCGTCTCGAAACGGACCGTAAAAACTTGAAGCGTACTTGGCGGCGTAGGACATAATTGGCGTGTCACTAAAACCGCCCCCGTCAAGCTGAGCGCGTATCGCGCTAACCCGGCCATCCATCATGTCAGAGGGGGCGACGATATCAGCGCCGGCCTCGGCGTGAGACAGCGCCGTTTTAGCTAAAAGTTCAAGTGTAAGATCGTTTAAGATTTCGCCGCCGCGAGCTACACCACAGTGACCATGATCCATGTATTCGCATAGGC
>JAUVQD010000237.1 GCA_030598355.1 Actinomycetes bacterium | reverse complement strand
TTTGATGTCGGATGCTGATTATAAAGTTCAAATTGGCAGTGAATTAACAAAAGGCTTAGGCGCCGGCGCGGATCCGGAAGTTGGCAGCGCGGCCGCCGAAGAAAGCCGTGAAGAAATAAAAGAAGCCTTAAAAGGCGCGGACATGGTTTTTGTTACCGCTGGAAAAGGCGGCGGAACCGGAACCGGCGGAGCACCAGTAATTGCGGAAATCGCTAAAGAAATGGGCGCGCTAACGGTTGGAGTTGTTACACGGCCGTTTGGTTTTGAAGGTAGAAAAAGGTCGCTCCAAGCCGAGCAAGGAATTGCCGAGCTGCGTGATAAAGTTGATACACTAATAATAATACCGAATGACAGACTACTTCAGGTCGCCGAAAAGAAAACATCTATACTTGATGCGTTTCGCGTCGCCGACGATGTGCTTCGTCAGGGCGTGCAAGGTATAACCGATCTAATAACTGTACCCGGGCTAATTAATCTAGATTTTGCCGACATCAGGACGATAATGGCAAACGCTGGCTCGGCCCTAATGGGAATCGGAAGATCATCAGGCGATGACCGGGGAGCCGAAGCTGCGCAAGCCGCTATATCAAGTCCGCTTCTGGAGGCCTCAATTGAGGGTGCCCAAGGCGTTCTCCTAAATGTCTCCGGCCCATCAGATATTGGCCTTTATGAAGTAAACGAAGCCGCAGAGATTATTGCCAACGCTGCTCATCCTGACGCAAATATCATTTTCGGCGCCGTCATTGATGACTCGCTTGGTGATGAGGTTTGCGTAACGGTTATCGCGACTGGTTTTGATCACGCAAAAAGACAAGAGAGATTAGAACTATCAACCCCAACAACAAAAGAGAAGCTGCAACCAGAGATTTTTGAGTCGGAAGAAGAGTTCGAGATTCCGACTTTCCTCCGAAAAGAGGATAGCTAAACAGGGCAAACAGGACAAGTAGTTTCTCTTTTGATTGATTGCAGGTAGGCACTGCGCTAAGCGGTGCCTTTTTGCGTTGACACATCCTGACAGATGTCGTCTGCTGCGTTGTCCTTGGATTCGGCTTCAGTCACATACTTAAACGTATGTTCCTTCGCCTAACCCTGCGTCCGCCTTGCATCCGACAATTGTCAGAATGTGTCTCGGCTTCAACTTCAGCCGTCTGTGGCGTTATCCTCGGCCTCGGCTCAAAGTCGCACGAAAACCAACCCCAGGTTTAACCACTTGATTTTCGAGGCGCCTGCTATCCTGCCCCCTCTCTTGCATCCGACTCAAAAATATCCCATAATTAATTAGTGTTACTAATATGTAAAACGTGCTACTAAGAGGTAAAGATATGGGTTTGGCGCGCTTCGGTGTCTCAATCGATGAGACACTTGTAAAAAAGTTTGATCAGATGATCAAGAAGAAAGGCTACGCTAACCGCTCTGAAGCTGTGCGAGATTTAATGCGCGATAGCTTGGTCGATGAGGAGTGGAAAGATAGTGAAAATGAAGTGGTCGGGGTGGTAACTGTAGTCTACGATCATGACCAAAGAGAGCTTTCACATCAACTCACCCATATCCAACATCATTTTGGTCAAGCTATGGTTTCGACGCTCCATATTCACCTCGATGATAATAATTGCTTGGAAGCTGTGGTGCTAAAAGGCAAAAGTGGGGAAATAAGAAGGGTCGCAGAACAACTAATCAGCGCCAAGGGCGTCAAGCACGGCAAGCTTGTGGCGACGTCAACGGGTAAAGCGCTGACATAAAAGTTTTTTATTGAAAGGGAAAGCAATATGCATATTCCTGATGGGTATCTAGGGCCGCAAACATACGCTGCGACATACGCGGCGATCGGTCCTCTTTGGTATGTCGCGCTTCGCAAAGTACAAGAAGAACTTCCAAAGAAACATTTGGGGTTGATGGCCGTCGGGAGCGCGTTCTCTTTTGCTCTTATGATGTTCGATATACCTGTGCCGATTGTCGGATCCGGCCATATGGTTGGCGGTGCTTTGTTGGGTATATTGCTCGGCCCCTGGGCGGCGATGGTTTCCATTTCCACCGCTCTAGCTATTCAAGCATTTGTTTTTGGAGATGGCGGCGTTACGGCACTGGCTGCCAATTGCTTTGCGCTCGCTTTCCTCATGCCGTTTTCGGCTTTCTATATATTTCGTTTCTTATCTGGAGAAAATAGTCGACTTCGCATCCATAAAAACATTGGCGGCTTTCTAGCCGGATATATCGGACTAAGCTTGGCCTCTCTTTTTCAGGGCGTACTTATCGGAATCCAGCCGTTAATCGCGACGTCTGGCGGACAACTGTTATACGCTCCATATCCGTTGCATGTGGTTATTCCGTTAGTTGCCGGGGCCAACTTACTCTTTTTTGGAGCGGTTGAAGGTATATTAACGGCTTTGGTTCTGCGACAGCTTCATAAGAGCGGTTGGCGAGTGCGGACGCTCGCAAATAGACCAGTAAGCCCGCCGTCATGAAAACCCCGAGATGGCTTTTGGAGGAAACGGCGCCCATGTCGCGCGGAAGCCGCGAGTTAAAAAACACCTTCATCAGCCGCGCCGAAAAAGCATCGCGACAATTTTTAAGTGAATTTTTGTTGATAAATAAGCCCCCGGTAAAAGACGGTCTGCTTCAAAAGCTTGATCCGCGAATAAAAATGGCCGGCTTATTATTTCTTTTGGTAGCTTTAAGTTTGTCTACGAGTATTCTGGTTATTCTTGGCATATATACTGCAATATTGGCAACTTCATTTATATCGCGGTTGGATATCGGCAAGTATCTTAGAGTAACTCTTGTCCCGACTATTATTTTCTCAATGCCTTTTGTCTTGCCGATGACGCTAAATCTCGTGACTCCGGGGAAGCCC
>JAUVQD010000098.1 GCA_030598355.1 Actinomycetes bacterium | reverse complement strand
GAAGCTTCGAAATTGATTGAATCGCCGTTTCATGAAGAACGCTTCTTTTCCCTTCTCTTGCTCGTGGATATTTTTAATAGAGCAAAAGATAAAGACAAAAAGACGATATATAAATTGTATCTGAGTAAAACGAAATTCATCAACAACTGGGATTTGGTCGATTCTTCTGCCGGGCGCATCGTCGGCGCCTACTTGTTGGCTCGCGATAAAGAACCTCTTTATGTGTTGGCAAGATCGAAAAACCTGTGGGAACGCAGAATATCAATTATGTCTACCTCCTATTTCATCAATTGCGATAGATTTGTTGATACGTTGAATATTGCAGAAATACTATTGGGTGATTCGCAAGATTTGATTCATAAAGCTGTTGGATGGATGCTTAGAGAAGTTGGAAATCGCGATCTTGACTTGGAGGAAGCATTCTTAAGAAAACACTACAAAAACATGCCTCGCACAATGCTGAGATATGCAATCGAGAAATTTCCACGAGACAAACGGAAGCGTTACCTTAAAAGGTTAAAGTGAGCGCTACCCGCGAAAAGTTGTTAAAAAAAACATAGCTATGTTGCCCAGACTTAAGAGTACCAGCGAGAAGTAACTGAAGGTAAAAAGTGAGTTAGCTGAAAAATGAGCTTTTCTGAGAACCTCTATGCTCTTTACGCTGATGATTTCACACGCCCCCGGACCGGAATCTTCTCTGGTTGTACTTGAATTAAGCTGAACGTCGCTTGGCTCATATGAACCGGTTTTGCCGATGGATTTGGCTTTGACGTTAACAAGTTGACCTTTTAGCTTGATTTGATCACCGACTTGCAACATGTCTAATTGATTTTGAAGAGCATCATTCTCTACCACAAGATGAACGTTGGCAACTTCGTTATTGTTGAAATCAAGATCTTTGGACCACCGCCAGCTGCTTTGACGGCGATCTTGCGCAAAAGTTAGGGCCTTGGATTGATATACCTTAGCTTTAACATTATCGCCCCATAAAACACACAGATCTAAGGGATATAAATTGTCGGTTCGCTTCAAGCTAAACCGGCGATAATCTCTCGTGCTAATAATGAAAGCGTTGAGCTCATAATCGTAAATCGGCGTTAATTGATAAGCGTAGCCGTCCTTTTCAAAACGCCTGGTAATTTGATTCGTTATCTCTGTTTGGACCGGCTGTTGATATAAGTCGGGATGGATATCTTCCACCTGACGATAATTATCCTTGGCAAAAAACCCATAGACAAGCAAGGCCATGAGCACGACAAACGCTAATTTGTTTATTCTGCTTAGAGGCGATTGGTTGGGTTTTTTGAATCGAGCGCTTTTTAGATAAAACTTGGAGGGGTCTGTTTTATGATCGACCTCAAACGAAGTTAAGCAGAGGCTGCAGAAAACAGCGCCGTCTTGATTTTCGGCCTGACATTTAGGACATTTCATACCCTCTACTATCGGCTAGGCGATCTCGATGAATAAGGGCGGTATTTGTTTATTGCGACCCTTAGCTAACTGTTACCGACCCATCTCCCAGGAGGCCGCTAAGCTCACCGATAACAGGGCCGGAGCTCGCCACTTGAAAGTCTCTGGAAAAACGTAAAGTTGTGAAATCTCCGCCATCATGAAGATGCAGGTAAACCTCTGCGTCTCCAGGATGAGCTGTTAAAACCTGGCGCAACTTCGCTATCAGTTGCTTATCGAGCCGATCATTGACTACCTTTAAATATAGCGCTTGCTTTTTTATTGTTTTTTGAGTTTTAAGAGGCGCTATCTCTCGCGCGATTAGCTTGACTTCATCTTCTTTTACATCAATCCGCCCTTTGATTTTTATGATAGCGTCCTCAATCACAAGAGCTCGGTGTTTTTCTAAGACGGCGGGAAAGACCACAACTTCCATTGACCCCTCGAGGTCCTCAATGACGACAAATGCCATGCCTTCGCCTTTGCGCGTTGTGATCCGGTTAATTTTGCCGACCAAACCACCAATAGTCACGACAGAGCCATCTCGCTTTTCCCGGACCGCCGCAATTGATGTCGTCTGAGCCTCCAATATCTTCGCCAGCTCAAGAAGCGGATTATCGCTGACGTAAAGCCCTAGCATCTCTTTTTCGTAACTCAGGAGAACCTGCTTGTCTAACTCCTCTTTGGCAGATTCAGGCAATGGCGTATCCGCGGCTGAGTCTTCTTGTGTTCCGGCAAATAAACTATATTGACCGGATTCGATCTCGCGTCGACGCTTGGCGGCGGCTTCCGCGGATTGCTCAAAAATACTTAAGAGATATTTCCTCGTCATTCCGAGGGAATCAAAAGCCCCGCCTTTTATCAGGCTCTCAAGGGCGCGCTTATTTAAGACCGTGCTATCAACCCGTAAACAAAAATCGTCAAAGGAGGTAAACGGTTTCTCTTCGCGCGCGGCTATGATTGCCGTAATCGCCCCCTCGCCAACATTACGAACCGCAGACAGGCCGAATCGGATACGCTTGTCGACGGGTGTGAAACCCAGAAAACTTTCGTTAACATCAGGCGGCAGCACCTCGATCTTGAGTCGCCGACACTCATTGACATACTGGGCAACCTTGTCTTTGTTGTCCATAATCGATGTTAGCAGCGCCGCCATAAACTCGCCGGGATAGTGCGCTTTCAAATAGGCCGTTTGATAAGATATGACCGCGTATGCCGTACTATGACTTTTGTTGAATCCGTAACCGGCAAAATGTTTTACTAGATCAAAAACTTTGCCGGCGGTCTTTTTGTCTATGCTTTTGGCTTTAGCGCCACTAATAAACTTCTCTCTTTGTTTGACCAGTACTTCCACTTTCTTTTTAGACATAGCGCCGCGCAAGATATCGGCTTCACCTAAGGTAAACCCGGCCATGGTCGTAGCTACTCGCATGACCTGTTCCTGGTAGACGATCATGCCGTAAGTCTCTTTAAGAATGGGCTCGAGTGACGGGTGAGGGTAATTGATTACTTTCCGGCCATGTTTGCAATCAACAAAATCTTTTACCATTCCGCTCTGGAGCGGACCCGGGCGATAGAGGGCCAAAAGAGCCACTATGTCTTGAAAAGTTGTCGGCGCCAGATCGCGCATCAAAGACCTCATACCAGAACTTTCCAGTTGGAAAAGGCCGATGCTGTCACCTTTTTTGAGCAACTTGAAAGTTTTTTTATCGGTAGTTGGTATGGCGTTAATGTCGATCACTTTGCCACGGGAGCGTTCGATGTTCTCGACCGCGTCGCCAATAACGGTTAGCGTTCTCAAACCCAGAAAATCCATCTTTAGAAGACCGATATCTTGTATGGCTTGCATTGGATACTGCGTGACGATCTCAGTATTGGCCTTCTTTTGAATCGGTACATAATTTGGTAAGGCTTCCTTGGCAATCACAACGCCGGCGGCGTGAATTGAATCCTGCCGAACAATTCCCTCTAAACTCATGGCCGTGTCCATGATCTTTTTGGTCACTTCCTCAGTATCGTATGCCTGCTGAAGATCGGGCACGGCAGACAAGGCAGCTTCCAATGTTGTGCCGGGAATCTCGGGAATTAATTTGGCTATCCGATCAACTTGCCCATAAGGCACGCCAAAAACTCGACCGGCGTCGCGAATAGCGGCCCTCGCGGCCATTGTACTGAAAGTGATGATCTGAGCCACCCGGTCACTACCATATTTTTCCGCTACGTATTTGATAACCTCATCGCGGCGGACATAACAAAAATCGATATCAATATCAGGCATACTTATGCGCTCCGGATTCAAAAAACGCTCAAAAAGTAAGCCGTGAGCTATCGGATCGATTTCAGTTATGCCAAGAACATAGGCCACTATGCTGCCGGCTGCTGATCCACGACCCGGTCCGACTTTGATCCCTGATTTTTTAGCAAAGACAATGAAATCCCAGACGACCAGGAAATAACCGTCGAACCCGGTCTTTTTAATAACATCCAGCTCAAAACGGAGTCGCTCCTCAATTTCGTCGGTGATATTTTCATAGCGTCTTGCCAGACCTTCCCGGCAAAGTTCCTCCAGGTAAGAGCTGAGATCGTGACCTTTCGGGGTCTCGCATTCGGGCAATAATGTGCGGCCAAGATCAAGTTCCACCTGACACTTCTCGGCTATGGCCAAAGAGTTGCTAATAGCCTCAGGATAATCAGGAAAACGAGCTTCCATCTCTTTGTCCGACTTCAGATAAAACTCATCGGAACTAAACCGCATGCGGCCTTCTTCTTCCATGGTTGAGCCGGTCTGAATGCAAAGCAGAACATCATGGGCAGTGCTATCCTCGCGTCTTAAATAGTGAACATCGTTCGTTGCCACCAAACCAAGGCCGAGCTCTTTTGCTATCTGAGCCAGGGCCGGCGTAACTTCCTTTTGTTCAGCTATTTTCTGATCTTGGATCTCAATAAAATAGTTGTCCTCGCCAAACAATCCAGCATAAGCTTGGGCTTTACGCTTAGCCGCTTCAATATCCCCGGATAAAATCAATTTTGGAAGCTCGCCGCTGAGGCAACCGCTAAGAGCAATCAAGCCTTCATGGTAACGCTCTAGCAATTCCCAATCGACGCGAGGCTTATAGTAAAAACCTTCTATAAAAGCATAGGAGACCAAGTGCATCAAATTGCGGTAACCAGTTAAGTTTGTGGCCAGAAGGGTGAGATGTCTGTTGGACTTTTCCCGGCCGACATTTTTGTCAAGCCGGCTATTGGGGGCGACATAAACCTCACAGCCCAAAATGGGCTTGACGCCTGCCGCTACTGCTTGTTTATAGAATTCTACACAACCATACATGGCGCCATGATCAGTAACGGCCACCGCCGGCATTCCAAGGTCTTTGGCTTGCCTGACAAGATCGTTTAGTCTAATAGCACCATCGAGTAAAGAGAATTCCGAATGCACGTGAAGATGAACAAAACCTGACAAATTATTTAGCCTTCAATCTATCCAGAACCAAACGATAACCGTCGGCCCCATAATTAAGACAACGCTTTACCCTGCTAATTGTGGCAGTACTAGCGCCTGTGGTTTCAGCTATTTCAATATAGCTAGCCCCGCTATCAAGCAGCTTGGCTACCTCCAACCTTTGTGCCATTGATTTCAGCTCGGCCACGGTAGCGACGTCCTCGAAAAAACCGTAGCACTCTTCGGTTGTTTTTAGAGACAAAATCGCAGCAAAAAAATTGTCAACGGCTGGAGACTTAAGTCGCGTGTCCAATAAATTCTCCTTGCGGTTTTGCTGATCAAAATTACCTTAGGGCAGCTCTATTATAAGACTTAAAAGGGAGCGGGGGGAAGAGTCAAAAATCTCTAATTCTCGGTAATAAGCGACTCTAATAAGGTCTTGTTGAAGCCGACCACAATGTCTCCGTCTATTGAAATAACCGGAACACCATTTTGACCTGTGAGATCCTCTACTTCTCGTCGCGCCTCGAGGTCATCTAAAATATCTTTCTCTTCAAAATCCACACCTTTTTCACGTAGAAAGCTTTTCGCTAAATCGCAAAAGGGACATGTGGGTGATGTAAATATAGTGGCCTTTTTTATCTCCATGATCAAGACTATTCCCAAAAAAGTTACTCAATCACCTTCTATGTCATATTGCGCCATAATTATAGCTGGCTCATACTAGACGCATGTCATCAGCGCAAAAAATAGTTTGGTGGTTACCGGCGTTCATCTGGATGACGCTTATTTTTTATATGTCGACTTTGACCGGCCTTCCCGGCCCATGGTGGAAATCATATGTTGGCCACATTGTTGAATACTCAGTTTTATCCGGGCTCTTTTGGTTTGCTCTAACGCGGACGACAGAATTACAAAAAAGTACGATTATCTTGATCGCTCTTTTTTTGGCTACAGCTTATGGATTCAGCGATGAATGGCACCAATCT
>JAUVQD010000046.1 GCA_030598355.1 Actinomycetes bacterium | reverse complement strand
TTTGATCGACAACATAAGCTGCCGGCGATGTAATTGACGGAAAATTTACTCCTGGTTCCGCCCGCGCAGTTGAAATGTGAATAAAAATCATTACCAACGACAAAAGCAAAATAGATCGTCGAAGCCTCACATTTGGTCCCTTCGTATTTTCTTCCTCATCTTGCTTTAATAAAATCTATTTGCGTCTACAGAAGATCGGTCACTGCTATTCTAGCATTGCCCAGGTGCGTCTTGTCGTACCTTTTCAAGAATTTCCCTCTCAAGCTTACGCAGACAGCGCCGATATTAATATTGATATTTAGAAAGGACAGGATTGAATTATAGGAAGCTCGAAGCAAAGCTTATTACACTTGGCCTATTTGTGATTTTTGGGTCAATACTTATCGGCCTCAAACGAGGGGCTGGTGCTTCGGAGATACTTGGACAAGCACTTTTTGTTCCGGTTCTTTTCTTTTCTCTTCACTATGGGCGTCAAGTAGGGTTCTTGGCTGCAACCATTGCGGCCTTAGCTTACATGATCGCCAAAGTACAAGAACTCCAAACACTCAGCATCTCTGGCCTTGATGCTCAACAAATGATTTTGAGGCTCGCTCTTTTTGGTTTTGTTGGCATATTCGCGAGCGAGTTGGCGAGTCGCTCAAAGTACCTGAAGGCAAAATTCTCTAATACCGGTACTTTTGATGAAGAGACAAAACTCTTTACTCAAGATTATCTGCAAAATCGGATATTAAAGCTTTTTTATGAGCACGATCGTTACGACAGACCATTTTCGATGCTTTTCATCACTGTCACCGGGGAAAACGCTCTTGTCAAAGACTTAAAAGGAAGTGTCTCGAAGGTTGCTGCGCTCCTGCGTGATAATGTGAGGCTCGTTGATGAAGTTGGCTATGTTAGCAGTAATTGTTTTTGTGTTGTTCTGCCTGACACGAATAAAGCGAGTGCTGAATTGGTATTCAAACGATTGGACAACGTCTTTCTCGCACAAATTGGCAAATCTTTGTCCTCAACAAAACTGCATTCCCGAATCTATTGTTCTAATGAAGACGAGGCCGAGATTAAGCAAATGCTTCCGTCTGAGGCCATCGCTAAATCAATTGCTTAAAACCTCTTACTTTTTCTGCAACTCTGAGTCGTTGTGAGCTGCTTGCCACTTGCTACGATTCTTTGTGCGTCCAAGTTCAATTGTATCCCCGCGTGTAATCTTAACTGTAATGCCGTTGAGAGTATTAAGCTTGTCTCGAATGCCTCTGGCCATTGTAACCGTTTGATAAAGCAACTTAGCTTCGCCAATCGCCTCAATGCGATAATCAGGTTTTAGTTTTTGCTCATCCAAAAAAACAACGCCGGATTTTCTGTAAAAATTTGACCGATAATCCAGTCTTGTGCCGTTTATAGCTATAGCCCAAGCCCCCAGAGAACGAAATTCTTCAACAATTTGACGAAGATCAAAGCCGGTTAAAAGGTGCTGCTTGTCCTTTATTCGGATGGCAATGCCTGGACCAGCGACTTTCTTTTCCCCGGAAAATTGCTGTAACTCAACGATCTCACTTTTTGCCTTTTCAAGCATCTCTTGATTGCTGCTCTCGGAATTCTTAAACGCCGCAAGCTTGACATTTGTATCTCCAAGCTCATCTCTGATCACCCTTACTTCATGATCAAGCGTGTCAATTATTTCTACGAGATCGGAATCTGATTGCGCCTCCAACCGTTCGCTGACACGTTCGTGAGAACGAAGTTGCATAGCCATTCCAAAACCGAACAGCATCAATGCGAAGGCTAAGATAAATTGGGTTCTAAGATTTCTTTTGACCATTAAAACGCCCTATTCCCAGTGATGAACCTTGAAGAAATGGCGGCGAATAAGCGCAAGGTTTTGAAATAAACGAACGCCAAACGCGACCACGGCCGCCAGATATATCTCTATCCCGAGATTATCTCCCAGGTAAACTATGAGTCCGGCGATTGTCGTATTGACGAGAAAACCTCCGATAAACAACCGCTCATTAAAGCTCTCCTCCAGGTTCGCGCGAAGACCTCCAAAGGAGCTGTCAAGGGCTGCCAGTAGCGCTATGCCAAGATAGCGAGCCATCCAGGCAGGCACGGGAACATTCAATATTAGCCCTAAAGCAATGCCTGCAACCAGGCCAAGAATAGGTATCATTATTCCTCCTTAAGGCTAGTTAGTTTTGTGCTTCCATAGTAAGGCGGCAATTTCAAGACTTTCTTAGTCATAACCTTAACTACTAATCCATATTTCTGAGAGTAGCCACTTACCAGCAGTCTGGCGTCGTTGTCTTTCTTTAATATCGCTGCCAACGCTTTTGTGCCCCCGATTGCCTTAATTCGGTAGGGCTCTCCCTGTGGCTTTGAATTAATCAAAATAGCGCTCCCGGCCGATCTAATACCTGTCCCGGCCGCCAATCGCTCTCCGTTTATCGCTATTGCTTCAGCCCCGCCACGCCAAAGCGCGTTAACTATGATTTGCAAGTCATAGTCGTGAATAAGAAAATTTCCGGGATCCGCCCCGGTCGGTATTCTCGGAGCGTCCCGCAAAACCACTTCCAAGCCCGGACCTTTGACCGGAGTCAGACCGGACCGCAATCTCAATCCCTCAAGCTTTTCTCCATAGGCCGTAAAAACATCTTGACTACCAGCAATTCTGGAACCTTGAAGTTCAAGCTCAGTCCTTCGCTCAACTAATTCTTTTCCTAAGCTGCTGCGCTCATTACGCCTTGCTTTTATGAAATCAATTAGGTTCTGCTTCCGAGGTCGTGAACGCTCTCCAATTAAACGTTGAGTATTAAAAGCTGTTGACAGCAAAAAACCGAGGATCACAAAGACCAATGCTAACGATATATGCCATCTACCAAGTCTCGCGCCCACCGCTTCACCTTTACGTTACAATTGATTTAATAAAGTTGATGATATCATCAACTTTGGTTTCAGCGGTCGAGTTTTTTTCTGCTTCTGCGTAGATTTGAAAGAGCGGCTGTTCCTGATCGGGTATGACAAGGACCCAGCCGTTATCTTCATGAATCTTAATACCGTCTATCATCTCAACATTCTTATCTTTAGCTTTTTCAATCAATTTCCTCATTACCAAGCCTTTTTGCTCCCAAGAGCAATAAATGCTTTTTTGCGATAATGAAGCTTCACCAAAATCCTTGCGTATTTCAGATAATGGTTTTCCTTCTTTTGCCAGAAGCTCCAGAAGCTGACAGAGAGTCATTGCCGCGTCAAAAAAAGGCATAAACTTCGGGAAAATGTAACCGCCATCTTGGTCTCCGGCAAACATGACGTCCCGGCGGTTGGCGGCAACCATCAGCGCTTGCCTGCTCATCTTTGTTCTCATGATGATCCGTTCCGCACCCTTACCAATTTTCTCAGCCATATTTGGCACTGACAATGGAACGGCTATCTTTCCTTTGCCCCCATGCTTAGCCATCAACGAGACGAGCACCATGAGCGCTTGATTTAAGGACAAGCGATTTCCTTGATCATCAATAATATGAACCTTCTCTCCGGCATTCTCGATAAAAACGCCTAGGTCAGCCTTGAAAACTTTGACCGTTTGCTCAAGTTTGGTTAGGCTCTGATCGAGTGATTCCGGCAAAACCGCTATTTTGCTCTCCTCCGTAAACGCGTTCAATGAAACTATCTCGCAATCAAGATCCCCAAAAAGCGCGGGGAAGGTCAATGAGGCGCCCCCGTGAGCGAAATCAACAATGAGCTTGAAGTTGCTTTGGCTGATGAGTCTGGCATCGATAGCCCTTATAAGGCCGTCGGTGTAATATTCACGGCCCCGGGCTGAATATATCTCTCTTCCAATTTCCGTATAGTAAACGCGCCTAAAATCTCCCCTAAAGAAACATCTTTCGATCTTGCGGCGATCGCTTTCTTTTAGATTAAGCCCTGATGAATCAAAAAAATTGATGCAGACCATCTGTGGATCATTTTCCAAAATCCGAATGTGAATGCCACCGAGACCTCTTCTTGTGTGAACATTAAATCTATTGACAGGCGCCGGCACAACTCTCAGGTCTCGGCTATTAATGCCGGTCGCGTTTAACCCCGCCATTATCGCTCTTTTGATCATTCGGGAAGCCCGGCTTATATCGCTGCTGACGACAATTTCCGTACCCTTGGCCATGGAGCTCCCATATGCCATAGCTAAACGCACAGCCAAATCAGGGGTGATATCAACACCAACTAAACCGGTAACGCCTTCTTTACCAAACAGGCTGCGCATCCCTCGAGTTTCCCAAATAATACTGGTATTGATCGTCGCTCCGCTGTCAACCATCTTAAAAGGATAGATTTTGACATCAT
Organism: Actinomycetes bacterium; assembly: GCA_030598355.1. Taxonomy (GTDB): domain Bacteria; phylum Actinomycetota; class Aquicultoria; order CAJVYJ01; family JAUVQD01; genus JAUVQD01. The sequence continues at coordinate 3,956 of JAUVQD010000046.1, read as the reverse complement.
GATTTATGATGGCGTTTTCCCCGATAACACATTCATCGCCAACAACGACGCCTTGATCGACTCTAACGCCCGATTTAATATCGCAATTCTTTCCCACAACGCAACCGTGCAAATGGGCTTGAGCGCCAACGTACGTGTTTTCCCAGATTATTGAACGATGTACATGAGCGCCTTCCTTAAGGACCACGTTTGACCCGACCACTGAGAACTCATGAACCTCGACATCCTTTTCCACCCGCACATGCGGCCCTATTACCACCGGGCCGTCGATGTCTGCTGATGGATCAATATAAGCGCCTTCACCTACCCATATGTCGTTTCTGGTTTTAATTCCCGGAGGTTGTATATTAGCCATACCGGCCATGAGCTCCTGGTGGGCCTGAACATATTGTTCATAGTTGCCAATGTCACACCAGTAACCGTCAGCCACGTATCCATAGAGAGGTTTACCGTCTGCCAACGCTTTAGGGAAAACGTCTTTAGAAAAATCGACGCTCTCGCCTTCTGGTATGTAAGAAAATATCTCCGGCTCAAGAACATATATACCGGTATTAACCGTATCTGAGAATATCTCTCCCCAGGTCGGTTTCTCTAGAAATCTTTCTATTTGACCATCTTCATTGGCAATGACGACGCCAAACTCAAGTGGATTCTTTTTTCGAGTTAAGGCAATCGTCGCCATCGCCCTTTTGCTTTTGTGAAATTTGATCAGTTTTTTCAGGTCGATATCTGTTAAGGCGTCGCCGCTTATAACGAGAAAGGTTCCCTTTAGATGGTCTTGCGCATTCTTGACGCTCCCCGCCGTACCCAGCGGCTGTTGCTCAACGGCGTAGCTTAAATTAACACCGATATCCGAGCCATCTCCAAAGTAGTTCTTTATCATTTGAGGCATAAACTGTAGCGTAACTACGATATCGGTAAGCCTGTGGCTTTTAAGAAGCTCGACAATGTATTCCATTATCGGTTGATTAAATATTGGCACCCTAGGTTTGGGCTGGTTGCTTGTCAAGGGACGCAGCCGAGTTCCCTCTCCTCCAGCCATGACAACCGCTTTCAAAGATTACCCTCCATTAAATTATTTTCTTGAGATGGAATATACAAGGTTTTTACCCCTTGCTAAATAATCAAAACCAGAGCCCAAGTAAAGTATTAAGCCCAGGTAGAAGACCCAAATCCCAAAATCAAGTCCGGCAACCATTATAAATATAGCAACTGATAAGGTTGCCGTGGCACTCTTACCAAGAAAAGTGACGTCTATTTCGCGCCCTCGTAATTTCAACCAAGCCGAACCAATCAATATTATTAGATCTCTGGTCAGTAGTGTCGCTATCGCCCACAAAGGAGGTTGTGCCTGCTTCAAAAATAAGGCCACCACCACGCCAGATATGAAAAGTCTGTCCACGAAAGGATCTAAAAGCTTTCCGAATTCCGTAACCCGGTTGGTCCGCCGGGCCATTTGGCCGTCCAGCATATCTGTTAGCGCAGCGATACCAAAGACTACAAAAGCCCAAATCGAACCATTGATGATAAGTTGAAAAATTACGGGAATTAGTAGCAAGCGAAGAATAGTCAGCGCGTTCGCTATATTATTAATAATCACCCGGTTTTCAAACCCATTGAGCTAAGTTTATCCGAAAATGGCAAGTCAAGCAACCGCTCATGCACCGATAGAATATAGAAAATGAACCGTAAAAAACAGTTTCTACGCTAATTGGTATATTAGACAGCCCTAACTTTTGTTAGGATTGGTCATGGCTTTTTAACTTATAGGAGATCGTATTGAACATTTTAGGTGTTAATTGTTTCTCGCACGATACATCAGCTTGCTTGCTATCCGATGGCAAACTTGTGGCCTTTGCGGAGGAAGAACGGTTTAACCGTGACAAACACACTAAGGGTTTTCCTTTTCAAAGCATCAACTACTGTTTGGAAACAGCGGGTATTGATATTAGCGATATTGATCTTGTCGGATTTGCGCACCAGCCGCTTCAAGATTTTGGCAGGGCCATGGCTGACATCTTCCGCCATCTGCCTGGAAGCTGGCGCCGACTCTTTATTCAACCGGCGGTCGATTTAAGTCTATACCTAAAGAAACCCTATTTTCGCCTAGGCCAAGGCTACATCGGTAAAGTGGTTTTTGTCGGCCATCATGAAGCGCACGCCGCGTCGGCTTTTTTTGCTTCGCCTTTCGATGAAGCCGCTGTCCTTTCAATCGACCGCGGTGGCGACTATCTGTCCACTTGGCTGGGCTCAGGTAAAGGGAACACTCTGCAAGCTATTACTTCGGTGCGACAGCCACATTCCCTCGGCGAGGTTTATGCCGCTATAACCGCTTACTTGGGCTTTAGGCCGAACTCCGACGAGGGCAAAGTAATGGGTCTTGCCCCTTATGGAAATTCTACATATTTTAATAAATTCAAGCATTTGATTAGAAATGACAATAAGGGAGGCTTTGAGGTTGACCTGCACTATTTCACCTACCACCTGAAAAAGGGTTGGTATAACTCGAGTTTCATAAACGTTTTTGGACCAAATCGATTTGCTGGAGAGGAAATTGGACTTCGACACAAGGATATCGCCGCTGCGGTTCAGGCAATCACTGAAAAAACCGGTTTAAGTCTGGCGAATTTTCTGGCAGGTGCAACTAAATCAAAAAACCTCTGCTTATCAGGTGGAGTTGCTCTGAATAGCTGCATGAACGCCTATATTTTAGAAGAGGGCAACTTTGATAATATTTTCATTCAACCCGCCGCCGGAGACGCCGGTAACGCTCTCGGTGCCGCTTATTATTTGTGGAATGTGGTTTTGGGCAAGGACCGTCAAGAACCAATGTCCCACGCCTACCTGGGCCCCGAATTCGACGACAAAGAAATAGTTCAAGCTCTCAAATCCAAGGGTCTCAATCACAACAAGCCCGCGGATATTGATAAATACGCAGCGAGCCGATTAGTTGACGGGAAGATTGTCGGCTGGTTTCAGGGGCGCGCTGAAGCTGGTCCACGGGCGCTGGGAAATCGAAGCATCCTGGCAAACGCGACTTTGTCCGAGACTAAAGACATCGTCAACTTGAAGATTAAAAAGAGAGAATCATTCCGGCCTTTTGCCCCAGCGATTCTTGAAGATTACGCGGCAGAGTATGTCGAAAATTACCACCCTTCTCCTTTTATGCTCTTGGTCCAAACTATCAAGAAGAGCAAACAATCTTCAATTCCTTCAGTGACCCATGTTGACGGTACGGCGAGAGTCCAGACGGTATCTAAAGAAACTAATCCCAAATTTTGGAAACTTATTGATGAGTTTCGGAAAGCGACCGATGTTCCTGTTGTCTTAAATACATCTTTTAATGTCCAGGGTGAACCCATTGTACAGACACCAGCCGATGCTATCTCAACTTTTAAGGCTTCCGGGATGGATTGTCTGGTAATGGGTAGCTATGTCATCGAGAAAGACAAATGACCTAAGACCCTTGCATTAACAATGGTAAATACTGATAATCTAGACAATGCCAGCCAAGCGCATGCATAGGAGGACAAAATGGAGAATACTAATACTTTCAAAGGAATAGTTGATTTCGCGCTCGAGAAAGAAGCTGAAGCTCAAGCCCTTTACGAGAGTTTAGCGAATAGAATTGAATCATACCGCGCAACAGATATCTTCACAGAACTGGCGGAACAAGAAGGCAAGCACTATGAGGCCTTAAAGAAACTTGATTTCAGCAAGATCAAAGAGACCTCCGGTAAACCAGTTCCCGACTTAAAAATAAGCGATTACCTGCGCGATGTCGCCTATTCGCCTGACATGACATACCAGGACATTCTGGTCTTAGCTATGAAAAGTGAGGAGCATTCGCATTCCTTGTATAACGGGTTGGCCAAGCACTCGAGCGACCCCGACTTCAAGAAACTCTTTGAATTCCTGGCCAAACAGGAAGCGCGGCACAAGCTCCGGCTAGAGAC
>JAUVQD010000056.1 GCA_030598355.1 Actinomycetes bacterium | reverse complement strand
AGCCCCGGCGCAAGCGCCGCCGGCAACCGGGGACGACGAGGTCACAAAAGGATAAGTGCCGTGATCAAGATCGAGCAAAGTGCCCTGCGCGCCTTCAAGAATTACCCTTTTGCCGGAGTCCAGCATTTTGTTTATATAAAGCGATGTGTCTTTAATAAAACCGCTCAACCGCTCGGCGTACTCAACATGTTCGCTATCGATCTCATCTAGCTCAAGCGGCGGCAATCCATATATCTTAGTTAATATCTCGTTCTTGATTACCAGAACCTGAGCAAGTTTCTGGCGAAATATTTTCATATCCAGCAAGTCTTGGGCACGGATGCCGATTCTAGTAGCTTTGTCTGTGTAGGCCGGACCGATACCCCTGCGGGTTGTCCCTATCTTTGCCTTACCAAGATGGGTCTCCGCGGCCTGATCCAAAATTCGGTGATACGGCATAATTAGATGAGCGTTGCCGCTTATGATCAGCTTGTCGACCTGAATTCCCTTCGTGCTTAACCCTTCGATCTCATCTATCAATGTCTTGGGGTCAATAACCACGCCGTCGGCGATGATCGGAGTTATATGAGGATACAAAATTCCGGATGGAATCAAGTGGAGCTTCAGCTCAGTCTCGCCTTTGACAACCGTATGGCCGGCATTATTACCGCCTTGAAAGCGGACGACTATATCCATCTTATCGGCCAGGATATCGGTTATCTTTCCCTTGCCCTCGTCGCCCCATTGAGTTCCTACTAATATTGTCGCGGGCACAGTTGCCTACCTTTCATGATGTCTTAACGAACTTAAGCGAATCATTTCTTTTGCCCTTTCTCCAACACCGACTGAGCGACTATCGCTCCCGAGCAAGAAGACTGGACAAGACCGCGAGTTATTCCTGCACCGTCTCCGATAGCGTAAAGATTGTCAATTTCAGTTTCTAAGTTGGATGTCAACTTCAATCTGGACGAATAAAATTTGGCCTCTACTCCGTAAAGCAGAGTATTTCTTGAATTTATCCCCGGCGCCAGCTTGTCTAGTGCTTCAAGCATTTCTTTGATGTCAGCTAAATACCGGTATGGCAAAACGAAACTTAAGTCGCCCGATGTTGCGCCAGCCAAAGTCGGTTTAACAGTACTCTTGGCTATCCGAGCCGGGGTGGAACGACGCCCTAATTGAAGATCACCCAAAGTCTGAACTAGTATTCCCCCGCCAATTAAATTTGCCAATCTAGCAATATATTTACCATAAGCGGTCGGCTCTTTAAAGGGCTCTGTAAAATTGGTGCTGACTAACAAAGCAAAATTTGTGTTCTCAGACTTCTTTTCCGAATAACTGTGGCCGTTTACTAAAATAACATCACCATTTAGCTCAGGCGACACAAACCCGCTTGGATTCATGCAAAATGTTCTTACCTGATCTTGAAAAGACCGGGAAATATAGATAAGTTTCGATTCATACAGAGCTTTTGTAAGTTCCTCCGTAACGACCGCCGGCACCTCAACTCTAACCCCGATATCGACCGCATTATTGTGAGTAACCAACCCCAAACGTTTTGCTTCTCCGGTTAGCCAGTCTGCGCCTTCGCGACCGGGAGCAACGATAACGTACCTGGCGCCAATTCGCTCTCCATCTCTGGTAACGACGCCTACCGCGACTTTGCCATCAACAATTACCTCGTCGACGCCCGTATTGGTCAAAACCGTGGCGCGGTCACCGATATAATCTCTCATCTTGCCCAAAACCTCAGCGCACCTGTCTGTTCCCATGTGGCGAATACGACCGCTAACCAAAGTCAGCTCCGCTTTTACCGCTCGTTTTCTTATGCGGTCTATCTTTTTGTTATCTTCGCCATGCACATTCGCGGGCGCTCCGAAACCTACATAGACCTGATCAACATGATCAATTAATTCAACTAAGCGTTTATGGCCGACATACTCGTCAAGCCAGCCCCCGATTTTCGGGGTTAGCGTTAGTTTGCCGTCGCTAAAAGCGCCGGCCCCGCCCCAGCCAGAGGTGATTGCACATGGGTGGCATATCTTGCACTGTCGGTCTTTTGTTCGGGCAACGCAGACACGTTTATCAAGATCCGGACCTTGGTCCAGGATCAAAACACGAATCTTGTCTCTTTTGAGAAGCTCTAAGGCGGCAAAAATACCTGCCGGCCCAGCGCCTACAATTATTACGTCAAATTCTTTCATAGTTTTTTACGCGCAAAATAATGGACTGGGATCTTGATTCTTTATTCCACTTTCGACCGCCTAATTATCGCTCGGGGTTTTAGGCGAAAAGAGCAAACGCCCGGTGACCAGAGGAGATAATTCAAAAACTCAAGTCAAAGAGGTAGGGAGCTTCTCTCCGATCAGGTCTTTTAGAAAAACCAAAAGGTCGTCCCGCAGTTCAGGGCGTTGAAGAGCTAGCTCAATGTTGGTTGTTAAATAAGACAGGCGACTACCTATATCATACCGCTTGCCCAGAAAACGATACCCATATATAGGCACCTCACCCCTGAGCTTCCGGATAGCGTCAGTTAATTGTATTTCTCCTCCGCTACCTGCCGTAGTTTGTTGCAGTGCTTGAAAAATCTCAGGAGGAAATATGTATCGCCCGACAATTGCCAAGTTTGATGGAGCTTTATCAATGGCCGGTTTCTCAATGAGATCGCTAACCTGAAAAACGTCTTGGGTTAAGGCCTCTCCGGAAACTATCCCGTATAAACGAGTTTGATCAGCAGGTACTTCCTGAATAGCGATAATAATCCCCGGCCGGCGTTGATATAACTCAATCATCTGCCGCAAAGCTGGCGGCTCAGACAGAAATATGTCATCGCCGAGCATTACCGCGAAAGGTTCATTTCCAATATGTCTGCGGGCACAATTTACGGCGTGGCCAAGACCCTTGGGTTCTTTTTGCCTGATAAAGAAAATATCGGCGCCTTCAGCTATTTTGCGTAACGCGTCTATTACATGATCGGCGTCTTTTGCAGCCAAAACGGATTCTAACTCAATCGAATGGTCGAAATGATCTTCGAGGCTGCGCTTACCCCGCCCGGTTATGATCAAGATGTCTTCGATCCCGGAGCCGATAGCCTCTTCAACGACATATTGTATCGCTGGCCGGTCGACTATCGGAAGCATCTCTTTTGGCTGAGATTTTGTGGCCGGTAATAACCTTGTTCCTAGCCCAGCCGCGGGAATCACGGCTCGCAGAATTTTTTGGCTCATGATGACATTCTATCATAAGCACCGTGGATGACCCATTGAGCCACCGAAAAATCGATCTCCCTGGATATCGCAATCAAATTATGCTAGATTTCTCTCGAGTTGACTAAATATGCCTGATACCAACATAAGTTTCTTCTGGGCTTTCGCTGCCGGCTTTTTGTCATTTCTGGGCCCATGCGTCTTACCGCTGATTCCCGGATACTTGTCTTTTATTTCCGGCTATACAGTTGAGGAACTAAACGAGGCAACCACTAAAAAACGCGAACACATATTATGGGTCTCAATCCTGTTTGTCCTTGGTTTTTCTTTAATCTTCACATTAATGGGCGCTTCAGCCTCACTTGTCGGCAGCTTTCTCCTCTCATATAGAGGTCTTTTAAATAAAATCGCCGCTGTTTTGATAATCATCTTCGGCATCTCTCTTTTGGGCTTATTCAAGATACCTTTCTTTCAAGGAAGCAGCTTTACTCACAAAATCAAGAACCGCGGTCCTTTTAGTGTTTTTATCTTAGGGATGGCCTTCGCTGTCGCCTGGACGCCATGTATCGGACCAATTTTGACGTCTATATTGACCTTTGCCGGCTCCACCGGAACCGTCGGAACAGGGGTAGCGCTGCTTGCCGTCTACTCACTAGGTCTCGGGATTCCATTTATACTCTCAGGTCTGCTCTTCAGCCGCTTCATCACAGCTTTTGGCTGGGTTCGCAAACATTACACGGCCATAACAGTAATCAGTGGATTGCTCCTGATCGCCATGGGCGTGCTAATACTTACCAACCAGATCGTCTATGTCAACTCATGGTTGCGAGGCTTGCAGACATCACCGTTTTGGAACTGGACCAACCTCTAAGTTCTAGAATTGACTTGGATAAATCGATTAGCTATTCTAATCAGCATGAGCTCGCCAAGAATTGAAGAATACCTCGAAGCCATTTTTAAGATCCAGGAAGAAACCAAACAACCGGTCAATATTTCACGACTGGCCGAGAGTTTGGAACTATCTGTCCCATCCGCCTCTGAAATGATGAAAAAACTTGAGCAAACCAATACGATCACTTACAACAAACAGCGCGAGGTTTTATTGACCAAAAAGGGTCTCGAACAAGCCCAGCATGTTGTGAGGCGACATCGGCTGGCAGAACGTTTTCTTACTGATTTCTTGGGACTAAGCTGGGACCAAGTCCATGAAGAAGCTTGCTTGCTTGAACACGCTATTAGCCCTATTGTTGAGGAAAGGCTGGCTGAGCGTTTGGGCAATCCCAAAACATGCCCTCACGGCTATCCCATACCAGGGGCGTCAGCTAGCTCAGCCATCGACAAAGTAACACCTCTGGGAAGCCTTCAGCCCGGTGAGGAAGCGAAAGTTATTCTTATCAGAGACGAAGGCTCAGATATTTTACAGTATTTAGGGAAACTTGATTTGCGTCCGGAAGTAGATGTAAAAGTTATAGATATCGCCCCCTTCGGCGGACCGATAACAGTCCTGATCAATAACAAAACCGAGGCGGCCATCGGGCCGGAATTAGCCAACAAGATCATGGTCGAAACAAACTAACGCCAGGGATGGTGAAACCTTCTCTTTGAACTTAGACACAGAGTTTATGATGTTAGCGCTTGAAGAAAGTCAACAGGCGTTGAGCGAAGACGAGGTCCCGATAGGGGCTGTGATTGTCAAAGACGGTCTTGTTCTGGCTCGCGCCCATAACCAGCGAGTGGCTCGACAAGATCCAACAGCGCACGCCGAAATCCTGGCTTTAAGAGAGGCGTCCGAAAAACTTAAGAATTGGCGCCTTGTCGGTTGTACAATCTACGTAACGCTGGAGCCATGCCCTATGTGCGCCGGAGCTATCCAGCAAGCCCGTATCGCTCGGCTGGTATATGGGATAGCTGATCCTAAAGCCGGGGCCGCAGGAAGTGTCATGAACATTACTGACGAGCCGAGGTTGGCCCACAGATTGAGGATCACCTCTGGTCTCGAAGAAGATAAGTGCCGTGCCCAACTGAATACTTTTTTTAAGAGGCTCCGCTTACGCGAATAAAATTATTACGATTGCCAGTATTGCGTGCTACTCTTCGCAAGTTGAACAGTTAGCCCCGACAGGCTGCAGGTTTTGTCTGCGAATATGGTCAACTTCCCACTTTCCGCACCGACCGCCCCAACGAGCCAAAACCTTGTCGTCAACTAAGATCTTTATGATCTCGCAGTTATTCTCACAACCACCACAGGCGAAACTCGCAGTCCGATAGTCTAGTTTTGCGGTGGCAAAGCCCCGGAAGGCCGTCGGCCGGGGATCAAGCAACATTTCTTCTTTCGCGAGAATCGCCGCGCCGATTGCTCCCATGACCGCGTGATGTTTCGGTACGTGGATCTCTTCTTTCAACGCTTCCTCGAAAGCTCTTTTCATGCCTGAATTCGAAGCGACACCGCCTTGAAATGCTATCGGGGTCTTAATGTCTTTTCCTTTGGCCAAATTATTCAGGTAATTTCTCACCAATGCCTGGCAAAGCCCGAAAACAATGTCCTCTAGACCATAACCAACTTGCTGCTTGTGAATCATATCTGATTCGGCAAAAACCGAGCAGCGCCCGGCGATCATGGCGCCATCTTCTGCCTTTAGGGCGTGCTTTCCAAAATCCTCTATGGGTATGCCGAGACGCGCTGATTGGTGGTCTAAGAAAGAACCTGTTCCAGCGGCGCAAACAGTATTCATTGCAAAATCAACAACTACTCCGTTATCAAGTAAAATAATTTTCGAATCCTGGCCGCCGATTTCGAGAACCACTTGAACCCCGGGAACTTCTTGACTGGCGGCAACCGCGTGAGCCGTAATCTCATTTTTCACAATGTCGGCACCGACTATAACCCCGCTTAGATGCCTGGCGCTACCAGTTGTGCCAACACCGATAATGTCGACCGCCTGATTTAGACCTGCCTCTAGCTGCTGCAAACCTTCCTGGACAGCGACTATCGGTTGCCCTTGAGTGCGGACATAGACTGATTCGACAACTTGACCAACCTCGTCTAATATCACTAAATTCGTACTGACCGAACCGACATCAACACCTAAGTAACCTTGCATTTATTCATCCTCCAAAATATCCGGATAACTATTGATCTTTTTCCCCAACGATCGCTGTCCCTAATTAACTAAAGCTCGGCGCCGACCGGCCAGGAGATCCAAAAAAGCCTCCAGACGGGTTGCAACCCCCGCTTTTCCCGTTTGTTCGTCAATAGTGAAGTGAAGAATCGGGATATCCAGATCTTTGCCGACTCTTCCTAAAATCGCTTTTGCGATGGTATCGGGCATACAAGTAAACGGAAACATATGAATAACCCCGTCAAAACCTTCCCTCGCGTAAAGCATTGTGTGAGCGATACTTGGCAGACCTTCACCGCCGACAGTGTGGCCAAGATACGGTTTGGCGATTTCGGCCAGTTCCGCATCGCTTGTTCCAGCGACAGGGTTTTTGGCCGACGGCCCTATCCAGTCTGTTATATAGACGCTCCTATCAACCATAACGCCTCTATTACCCAGCCATTCTTCAACATCAAAGTTAACAAAAGGCTCGAGCAAAATGTAGAACTCACCGACAAAACCAACCTTGAGCACCAATCTATCTTTGTCGCAGGGGACAGAATCTATCACGTTTAGACCAGCGTCAATCGCTTCTTTTATCTCGACTGGCGTATTGGCTTCGGACAAAATATCCATAGCCTTCTTAAGCGCTTTCGTTGTATCTCCAATTTTTAGTTCGAAACATCGCGTTTCAAGTGCTTTTTTCTCCAAAAAGTCAAAACCACGACACTTTGGAAAACTTGCCCTTAGAATTTTCCAAATTTGGCGAGTTGATTTCCCTGAAACCCGCTTTATCGGGCCGACAAATCTCGCGAAACCCATACTCGGGGGCTCAACAGTGACCATCTTAAAATCGTATCCGGCATCCTTTAGTATCCGTTCTTCAAGTTCAGCATAGTAACCGAAACGACATGGACCTTTTCCGCCGGCCATCAAAAGCGTATCTACGCCGGCATCCAGAGCCTCTATAAAATTCCCAATATTGATTTTAAGCGGCAGGCATGAAAATTCCGGCGCGTGTTTTGTGCCGAGAGCCAATGTTTTCGCCGTTGTTTTCGGTGGCGGCATATATTCGACCTCGAGGCGCTCAAGAATATCGCCGAGAAGTCTTTCCAAATTGCCCATCTGCGGAAAAGTAAGCATTTCTTTAGCCCACTTTCTGCTGACTCAAGCGTTTTTTTCGTCTGACCATATCAACAAAAGCCTCAATTCTGGTCAAGAACCCGGCTTCGGCGCTGTGCTCATCGATAACGAGCGACATCATTGGTACAGTTGAATTTTCCTTACGCATTTCATGCTCGAGCAGAGCCTGAACTAGCGAATCCGGCCCGCACGGAAAAGCCAGGATATAGATT
>JAUVQD010000195.1 GCA_030598355.1 Actinomycetes bacterium | reverse complement strand
AGCCGACCCTCGGCGAGTAGCCATTCTTGATAATTTCTGTTGGGGTAACCCAATCAAGACTGCCGAAAACCCGGACGGTGATCTTAAGCTTGGCCAACTAGTGCGGGCCGCCCACGGCTGCTATGACGCCGCCGTCGCCCTTGGGGCTCCGTATATTTCCGGCAAAGACAGCTTTCATAACGAATACGAAATCAGTGGGGAAACAGTGGCCATTCCACCGACATTACTGATCTCTGCTATGGCTGTGATTGAAGATACCGAGCTGGCCATCACGATGGATGCCAAAGCTGCCGGCGACTATATATATATTCTGGGCCTGACAAAATCTGAGATGGGCGGATCATATTTCTCAGAGATAACCGGTCACACCGGGAATGTGCCCGGATTCAGCGGAGAGGAAGCCGCTAAAACATACGGCGCGCTCCACCGGGCAATTTTGAAGAGGTTGGTCGCTTCTTGTCATGATTGTTCAGAAGGTGGTCTGGCCGTCGCTTTGGCAGAGACAGCTTTTGCGGGTGGCAAAGGGATAGACGTGAACACTCAGGCGATAAAGACAGATGAGACGATGAATGATACAGAACGTCTTTTTTCCGAATCAAACAGTCGTTTTGTTGTGACAATAAAACCCGACAACGCTCCGGCATTTGAAGAGACAATCCAAGATACGATCTGGTCTAAGATTGGTGAGGTTACATCGACGGAGCGTTTGGTCTGCGTAGGCGTTGACGATCGCGTTGTCATAGATACCGACGTAAATGAGCTCAAAGCGGCCTGGCAAGAGCCGCTTGAATGGGTTTGATGCAAGAGATGTCATTGAGAAAGTGCTGCACTATTGAGAGTAAAGGTATAGATGAACTTGAAGGTTAAGACACTGGTTTTGCTGGCAGCCGGCATAAACTGTGACAAAGAGACTGAGCTCGCTTTTGAGCTAGCGGGATCGGTCGCTGAGGGAGTCCACATTAATGACCTTATCGCGAACCCGAAACTTCTGAAAGATTATCAAATCCTAGCTATACCGGGCGGGTTTTCTTTTGGCGACGATATTTCCTCCGGGCAGGTGTTGGCGCAGCAAATTAAATATAGGCTGACCGAAGCTCTGGAAGATTTCATCGCCGCCGGCAAGCTGGTGCTCGGAATCTGCAACGGTTTTCAGGTATTAGTGAAGTTGGGTTTGCTTCCGGGCACAGAAGCAAGCAGCAGACGGCAAGAGGTCGCTTTAACATTCAATATTTCAGCCAAGTTTGAGGACCGCTGGGTCTATCTTCAGCCAGCGCCAAATTGCCGCGCAATATTCTTAGATGATTTAAAAGAACCAATATACCTGCCGGTGCGCCATGGGAAAGGTCGTTTTGTTGCCGATCCCGATCTGCTCAATAATATAAAAGCGGCCGGCCAAGTCGGTCTGCGCTATGTCGACAAACAGGGAGATTTTGGCGACTATCCGGTTAACCCAAATGGTTCTCTAGATGATATCGCCGCTATATCTGATCCAACCGGCCGAATCTTTGGAATGATGCCCCACCCGGAGGTTTTTATAAGGCCGACTCAGCACCCCCGATGGACTCGCAATAAAGAGCGAGTTCCGGCCGGTCTCGAAATATTTAAGAACGCCGTTAGATACATTTCTTAAGAAGCAATGGCCTCCCTGTTTAACTGCGCAAATCATTGCTAAACGAGCGAAAATTCTATATAATTCTATATAATAGTGCTCGTCAAATCATCATATCTTTCATCGCACTCAAACACATCGAAGGGGAACATTATTCTCGACAAGGCAAAGATTCCTAAAAAACGAATACTAAGACTTGGCGGCTTATTTATCGTCGGGCTAGTCTTATCTTTTACGATGGTCGACACAAGCTCATCTTTAGGTCGACCGGCTGATTCAAAGAAAAATGAACAAAAAAAAGCTGGTGCTGAAAGAGTGGACACCAAGCCGCTCGACTATATTCCCGGCCAAGTTTTAGTGAAGTTCCGTGGGGGCACATCCACGGATCGAAAAAAACAAATAAAGAAATCAAACAGCTTGGGAAAAACACTGAAGAAGATTAATCTTGCCGGCAATAATGACATCTATCTCATTCAAATAAAATCTAATGTGTCCGTCAAAAGTGCCGCCATAAAGCTAAGAAAGCACGATGATGTCCTGTTTGCCGATCCAAACTATATCAGAAAGACTACATCAATTCCGAACGATTCCTATTTTAACAATCAATGGCACTTGAGGAATTACGGTCAAACCATCGAGAGCCAAGTTGGAACTTTCGGCGCTGACATAGATGCAACACAAGCTTGGGATGTCACAACCGGGGCTCCGATCCCTGTGGCTGTTATTGACTCAGGTATTGATTTAACTCATCCCGATTTGGCCTCAAAACTCTGGGAGAACACAGGAGAAATACCTGGAAATGAAATTGACGACGACAGCAATGGCTATGTTGATGATATCAACGGTTATGACACCGCAGGCATCTCACAATTCAGTGGCAATGCGGGGTGGAGTTTAGGCAAAAACAGTACGTATGAGCGTGCTCAATCGATCAAAGGAAAAGGCCATAAGCTCACGCATATCGGTCTGTTGCTGACAAAAATCGGGTCACCATCGGCCAACATAGAGATCTCAATCCGCTCTAGTCTTGGCGGGCCTGATCTTACCGGCGTTACCATAACGCCTGGCGACGTTAGCACTAGTTGGAACGAAGTATACAAAGAGTTAACTTCACCAATTACTTTAGTTGACGGTCAAACCTACTATATAGTTTTTAGAGCTACCAGCTCCCACCCGGCGAAGTACTACGGTGTTTATGATAACGCTTCAGGCTCTCCCAATTACAACACCTACGCTTTTGAAGATGGTTGGGAGTATTGGTGGAACGGCTCCTCTTGGGATCAGTATACAGGTGACGATTTCTACTTCAGAACCAATTCCGATAATAATCCTAGCGATGGAACTGGTCACGGTACGCATGTTAGCGGCATCATTGGTGCTCAAGCCAACAATGGTCTGGGTGTGAGTGGAGTATCTTTTGGGGCTGAGATAATGCCGATTCGAGCCGGAGACGACGGAGGGGCGTTGGCTACAGATGCCATTCTCGAGGCCATCTATTACGCCGCCAACAACGGGGCCAAGGTTATTAATATGAGCTACGGTGGCGGTTCACCGTTGTCTATCGAACAAGACGCTCTAAACTATGCTCACGGACAAGGGGTGGCTCTATTTGCCTCAGCCGGTAACGATTACGACAGTACTCTTAACTACCCGGCGGCTTATAATAATGTAGTCGGTGTCGGCGCGACCGACAACCGCGATCAAAAAGCGAATTTTTCAAACTATAATTCCAGCGTTGATCTATCTGCTCCCGGGCTAAACGTTTACTCAACTATGCCGACCTACACAGTGAAAATGAATCTTCTTGGATACGACTCAGACTATGAATTTGTGTCTGGAACTTCAATGGCATCACCAGTTGCTGCCGGCGCGGCCGCGCTTCTGCGGTCACAGAATCCGTCTATGGATGCCACTGAGACTCAGCAAGTAATGGAGGACACCTCTAAGGATCTAGGAACCGCGGGGAGGGATGATAGTTTTGGCCACGGGCGCGTCGATCTTT
>JAUVQD010000030.1 GCA_030598355.1 Actinomycetes bacterium | reverse complement strand
TGATATGAAGTACATGCTCGGAATCATTGCCGCTGTCCTGGCTGCCGAACTCACTGCCGAAGAAACAAATGACGCGATTTTCAAATATACAATGAAGGTCTTGGATGCAGACCGGTTGTGGGGAGTCGCGACAGAATGTATAGATGATCCGGACCTTATTGCACAGACCAATCTCGAACAGCTTATTGGTCCGAACAGGGAGACTACGGATTCGGGCGAGTGCCCAGACTCTTCCGTCGCACTAGCATCGGAAGAGATAGCGGCATTAGTCAGCGATGGTAAGATTGAAAAAGAAAAACTACAAGAGTGCCTAGAGAGGCACTGCCCTGCTCCTGACAGAATGTTTGGGATGAAAGGCCATGTAGAAAACTTTTTATACAGGCACACTTCTAACTTTTTTATCTATGACAAAAACAACTTATGCCCAGACCCGGGCGACGGCAAGAGGACACCATGGCGCCCGCCACACATAGACTGGCCGGCATGGCCCTCCAGTGTTGTCGATGTTAGTGTTGGAATTCTGGATATTTTTCTTGACGCCATCCGCGCCACCGCTGACGAACTTATTTTAGGCATAATATTTGAGTTGTTAGACCTTCTATACGATAACATAGAGAGAATACTTTGTAACTACTCGGATCTTAAGAGCTTTGGAACGGAATCCTTAAAATCCATTCTTGGAACGGATAATTTAGAAAATCCAACCAGTTTCGATCCTGTCGCCGGCCTAACACAGACCAGCCTAGACATATTCGAATCCGTCGAATCGACCGTGACAGAAACGGCAACTAGAAGATTTAAGGATTCGTTGATTGATTGGGGTGTCGACCCCTCTATTTTGGAGCCAGAAAACGAAGTCGAAGGAAGGAACTTTGATAAACGCATAGGAGATTTCCTAGATGAGGTTAGTAGCTGTCTTAACCCAGCAGAGCTTAGGGCAACACTCAAGGGAAAACAACTGGGGCAGAACTTTGAGGTCGTAGAGAGGGCTGCTGAAGCTAGCCTGCCCTGTATCGATTCTGCTGATGCTCTAAAGATTCTGGCGCACTCGGCCGAGGGAATTCGCATTGCCGGCGACAGAGACAGATACGGCCCAGGTGCCTTTATCTGCGATGACACGAATGCACGCCAAGCCGAGCAACAGTTCAAAGAGTCATATCGAGGCCGAGCCGACGAATCAACTATAGACGAACTTTGGAATAGAGACAGGGATACTCTTAAGGAGAGATTAGAAACTCTCATGGGGATGATAAACTCCCCATACGATAAGATGTTCTGCGGCGCAGATCCATCTCGGGTCACGAGGCCCTCACCGCTTGATAATCCCTCGACCCAGTTCATGGTACAAGCGTCGGTCGATACATCATACTCTAGTGTAGTCAATAGCTTCAACCAAGAATTGAGTAGCTGGCCCCTTTCGCTGATGGCCTCCTCTGAACAGATCGCCGGCCCGGGCTCACCAGAATTTGAGGTCGAGGTCAGCAGGATCAGAGCCGAAGAAAGAGACCCCGAAGGTAACGCGTGGTCCCCCGAGCAAGCAGTCCAGATTCTCTCCAGTCGGATCCAGGAAGGATCGGTTTCCATTGGTCACTCCGTTGCTTCAAAGATCTTGCCAGATCTCCAGACTGCTCTGAATTCGGATGAAGCATTTGTAACGCTTTCAAATAATCCCCGCCCCGGCGCGCTATATAGTGTTGGAATTTCAGCAAGAACCCCAATAAGAAGGAGGCCCGCCGACGGCACCCTTGATGTTGGTCTGGAGGATGTTCGTCTGGAGTGGGAACAGCAAGCAATGGGGTATGCACTGCTACCATTAAACGTCCGCCGCGGCCCACGCATCGTCTCTGTTGATGATTACTTTATATCAAGATATTCTTTTTGGCAAGGCCACCCGCCTGATGGCCGAGAATTGATATCTGATGAATTTGTTGGATTAACTTCGGAACAAATTGAGTATGTGAAAAATCCACAAAATCACAATTTCTTATTTGACCTTGCACCCGGGGCGCTGAGCGAACTAACATCGCAGCAGCACATGTTTGCAAACTATCTTACTGAACCTATCGTAAAGAGCATGAATATTCCCGACGGAATGGGTAGGCTTTCTAACGAGATCGGCAACGCCGGAGCCCTTTTTGGCTCCTTTATGGAAAAACATTACATACAGGTGCTGGACAACATAGTGCAGGATGTGGCATTATCCTTTTCTGAATCCTCTTTATTTCAGGCAAGAGGGACAGGTGACAACAAGGGGCTTTTAGATATTCGTCTGAACCACGGCGTTCCTGGTAGTCTTCGGTGCGACGATTTGTTGCGAACCAATTTCGAAAAGAAAGAAATAATGGATGCCTTCGGACGCTTACAGGATCAACTGCTGGAGCCTCCGGAAAATAGGCCCTCCGGAGGACCACTTCAACAGGCTAGTATAGGTCCCATCCTGAGAAGTCTTGTTCGGATTTATGTTGTTGAAGAGGCTCTAAAAGCGATATTTGGTATGTCGGATTTTGGAGACCTGAGAAATGCCCGACAATCCATTTTCAATCAAGGGTTATCGACCCAGCATATGATTAAAAAAGTTCAAACAAAAATAACCGAGTTTGCGAACGACAATCGCGCTGCCTTTATGGACTTGGGAACGTCAGATGTTCCAATCGAAAACGTTGCACAACAGTTGCAGGATATTGGTGTTACAGATCTTGACGAACTGATTAGAGACGAGACAGTTATTGCGTTTAAGTCGGTTGGAAAGATTATCGAAAACGAATTTGGAGATGTTACAACAAACATCCTAGACAAGATAGCTGAGGCATTTCCAATGACATCTGTCCCTGAGGTGGCAGGGGATATATCAATTCAAGTTGGAGTTAATGAGGTGCCAAGACTTGATGAGAATGGCGATCCTGTGTTGATAGATGGGGAGCCTGTGATCGATCTGGTGCCACAAATGCGACAAGAGATATTCCACGGCCGCGGCTCCAATGATTTCCCCTTCTTCGACTTCTTCTTCCGTGCGGATGCGTACCCGTGGAGACTACAAACGACCGACGGCCCTGATTCTGCTGGGTATAGCATGCCTCCTTGGAGTACGGACCAATATTTTGAGTATCAGCCCCGAGATCTCCTCTTCCCCCCATCCTTTTCTTTAAACGGTGATTTTTCAAGATTGGGCGATGGATACTTTGTTTTTGAAAAGTTTATTAAATTTGAGCCACAAAATCTGCGAGCCATCTTTGGGGATGATAACCAAAACACTGTGGCGATATCATCTTTGATTGCTAAATTGAGAAATCGGTTGGTAGATGAAAATATTTCAAGCGAACAAGTTGAGAACAAGGAAGCCTTCCGCTCCTTCTTTAAGAGAGTGGTGCTAGATACATTCTTGGAATCTCCTCAACTACCTCATACAATTCAAGATCTTGAGTCTTCTCCATTTCAATGGCCATCCGGCGCCGTACCCGCGCCCGTTGTCGAAACTGAAAAAGAGTTTTTTAAAAAGCAGGCAGAAAGCGTCGTTTCCAATACCTTGTTTTGGGGAAATGCTACGCTAGATGAAATATTCAAAAGTTTGAAATATGGTGTCCGCCTCACATATGTTGTGACCGAGGTTGGGAGTGAGGATTTCCAACTTAAGTTGAAAGAGGTTTTTGGAGAAGAAGGTGCCAAGAGTCTTGTGGCTAATTGGGGCGAACATTGCAGCATCAACAAAGCTTTTGAGATGCACTTAGTAGAGGAAAGAGGTCGCGAGAATTCTCAGAAAAAGGTGTTCACCATTCCTATAATTGAGGAGCTAGAAGAGTTACCGCTTAATGGTGATGACGCTTTAACCATCGCTAATTTCTATGGTGCCGAAGGCGTTACTTATAGCCCCACCGCAGTCGATCGCCGCGGCAACGGTCTCATCGAAGGCCCCGGCATCGTGCAGCATGGATGGCACTATAATGGTGACGCTTATAGGGAAGACCAAGAGCCGCCGCCGCACCGTCCCCCCGGCTTCGGCCGCGACGATCTCGCCCTCGCCCTCGACGGCCTTTTCGACGGACAGATTTTCGGCTCCCCGCGTCCTTCCTTTGAAGCTCTAAGGTCCAGAGTTATTCGAAATGATGATTTTAAGATTCTTTTCAATTTTGCTTTAAATGCCTCCGATATACTCTCTTTCCTTGCTATATATTGTATGGACGTGGCAGATGAGACGCATGACCCTGTGAATTACGCTTTTTATAATACAAAAATGTCTCTACTAGGGGCCCTGAATGCCATGCAACCCCAAGTCCCGGCTTCGCAATTTTATCGAAGTGAGGATCCAACCATCGCAGCGGCCGGCGGAGCAACTGGTATGCTAAACACACAATCGAACAACACATCGACTTCGGGACAATCAGGTAATGCTGCCGCAAAGACTGTGCCTTACTTGATAAAAGGGTTGGCTGAATATCAAGATCCATCCTATGCGTTGGCATCGAGGTTGGATCGCCTAGGGGTCCTTCCCGGCCGCAACCCGAATGCGATTGAGCCTGAGACGGTATTTGCCATGGCCCCCTCAAATATGTTCCCCGGCGCCGTTGGCCCACCCGTCACTCGCCTAGGCATCGCGGCGTACGCCTTGGGCCAACTACCCGGCGAAGACCGTCCATACAGCGAGAGGTCTTCCGCCGCACAGGGACGCTCAGCAGATGAACAGCCACGTTGTGACGAACAACAAGGGGAGGAAGAATAATGGCTATATCAGTCGCCGGCTTAACGCCCAGTGTGCCGCTTCGAACTAGTGGAAAAAGCCAGTATCGAATGATCGAGACCTATAACGGGCTAGTCAAGCAAAACTTTAAAAATCTACTTTTAACATCTCCAGGTGAGCGGATCATGGATCCTCATTTTGGTGTCGGGCTAAGAAACTTCCTATTTGAAAGCAACAACCAGGCGACTTATGATAAGATAGGCGCCAAAATAAGCCAACAAGTTGCTCGCTACATGCCATTCATGAACGTGACGGGAATTAGATTTACAACTTCCGATGAGGACATTGACAACTCAACCGTCACTGTAAGGGTCAGTTACACCATTATACCTCTCGGGGTTGAAGAGGTTTTGGATATCGATGCTATCCGCGTCGGCGGCACTTTGTGACGAATACTGGACTAGTTTTTAATACTGAAGTTATTATTGGATTAGGACTAATTAATTAAAATAAACAACATTTTTTGATATGGCAAAAAGAAACGTACCAATCAAATACACAAGTAGAGATTTTGCCTCAATTAAGCAGGACTTAGTCGATTACGCGCAGCGTTATTACGCCGATAGTTTCCGAGACTTTAATGAAGCCGGCTTCGGCGCACTGATGCTCGACACAGTCGCGTACATAGGTGACATTCTCTCGTTTTATCTTGACTATCAGGTTAATGAATCGTTTTTAAATTCGGCAATCGAATATGATAACGTCATCAGACTAGCTGCACAGCTAGGATACAAATTCCAACCGAACCCTACATCTTATGGTGTCGCTTCTTTATATATCCTTGTTCCGACGTCGCCCTCCGGTCCCGGCCCCGACACTAGGTATTTGCCAATACTGAAAAAGGGTAGTTCATTTTCTGCCGTCAATGGCGCTGTCTTTATGCTTTCGGAAGATGTTAACTTTGCCTCTTCCACGCACGAGACGGTCGTCGCCCGTGTTGATCCGACGACTGGACTGCCAACCTTCTACGCGATAAAAGCCGACGCCCCAGTGATGTCCGGACAATTAGTTCAAACTTCATTCGACGTCGGTGCGCACCAGAGGTTCTTGACTCTGGAGATTCCCGGGACCAATATCGCAGAAATAGCAAATATCGTGGATCTCGAAGGACATGAGTATTTTGAGGTCGACTACTTGTCACAAGATGTGATCTATAGAGAGGTCCCAAATCGAGCCGGCAATGTTGATACCGTTAGAAGTATATTAAAACCAGCATCAGTTCCAAGAAGGTTTATCGCACGAAACACGACCAGAGGGATGGCGATTCAATTTGGGTACGGCTCCTCGGACAAGATAAAAGCAGATCTCATAGCAGACCCTTCCAACGTTGTATTGAAACAGCACGCCAGAGATCACGTCACCGATGATACGTTTGACCCATCGCGCCTAAATCAAACAGACAAGTTTGGAGTCGTTCCAGCAAACACAACCTTGTACGTTACTTATCGGCAAAATGGCGTTGCCAACGTCAATGTCGGCGCCGGCGCCTTAACAAGTGTGGTTGAGCCTGTTTTCTTGTTTGACGAGGAGTCGGCCCTAAACACAGAGACTCTAGGCAACGTTGTAGATTCCTTGGAGGTCAGCAATATTGAACCCATTTTGGGTGATGTGTCATTCCCCACATCTACAGAGATAAAAAAGCGAGCACAAGACTTCTTTGCGACACAATCCCGCGCTGTGACAAAGAATGATTATCTTAGTTACATTTATAATATGCCAGAGAAGTTTGGTATGATCAAGAGAGCGAACATTATACCAGATTCCGATTCGTTCAAGAGAAATTTGAATCTATATGTCCTTTCAGAGGGTACTGATGGTAACTTAGCAACTGCGAACACCTTAATCAAAGAAAACCTCAAAACTTGGATCAACAAGAATAAAGTAATTCATGACACAATAGACATTCTGGATGGAAGGATCCTCAACATAGGGTTTAACTATATTATAATCGTTAACGAGGTTTCGAACAAGTTTGATGTTCTAAGCACAGTCGCCACAGCCCTACAGGATGACTTGTTTAACATATTGCCTAATATGGGCGAATCATTCGATATAAGTGCTGTATATAACTTGATAAATAAAGTCCGCGGCGTTGTTGATGTTGTAGATGTCGAATTAACTCTTAAAACTGGCGGACTATATTCGGATGTTTTTTACGATATTCCGGCAAATATATCAGCCGATGGCCGCCTCCTTGAGATTCCAGAAGATTTCATATGGGAGATAAAGTTCCCTGCCGTCGACATCAAGGGGTCTGTACAGTAATGAGTATAAAAAGATACGTAGCAAACGCTGATAACTCGATTACTAATGCGTTCAAATCTAATTTGAGAACCCGTGCAACCGGGTCCAACATGGGCGCCTCTGATGTTATAGAGGTCTTTCATATCTATGGACAGGCTAGTTCTTCCTCGGCCGAAGACCAGAGGATTATAGTCGACTTCCCGGTATCACAAATTTCTTCTGACAGAGCCGATGGCAGCATTCCCGCTTCAGGGAGTGTTAACTTTTTCTTACGCCTTTACAATGCCAAGCACTCTCAGACAGTTCCAAGAGACTTCGACCTTGTTGTTTCTGCTATCAAAGACTCCTGGGAAGAGGGGACAGGCCTCGATATGGAGGACTACACTGATTTAACGTACGACCAGACCGGCTCTAACTGGGTGATGCGCGCCGGAGATACCGCTTGGTCGTCGCAAGGCGGAGATTATTACGTCGACGCGTCCTCCTCCTTTACTGCTTCTTTTGTGTCCGGTATAGAAGATATGGAGTTGAATATCACTCCGCTTGTTGAACAGTGGGTAAATTCCGCCGGCAACGTACTCGGCTCCAAGAGCAATAACGGGGTTTTGGTTAAGCTGCGTAGCAATGCCGAAGACGCTGTTGTCTCCTATTACACAAAAAAGTTCTTCTCACGAACTTCACAATTTTTCTTTAAGCGCCCCTTGATTGAGGCCCGCTGGGACTCGTCGACAAAAGATGATCGTGGCAACTTCCATTTCAGCAGTTCTGTTGCTCCTGCTGAGGATAACTTAAACACGCTATATTTATACAACGTTATCAACGGAAGGTTAAGGGATATTCCGTCGATAGGCACTGGAGCAATATATCTTAGCATTTATTCTGGTTCAGCAACCAACACTGCGCCTGCAGGCTCAAAGCTTAAGCTGAGCGCCGGCGGAGACGTCGCAGGAGCAGGTGATACCAGTGCTGTCGGTGGGTATGTTTCTACTGGCATATATTCTGCCTCTTTTGCTTTCACCGGAGCAACTGATTTAACAAAAGTCTTTGATGTGTGGCACAACAATGCCGGAGTAGAGTTCAGCACCGGCTCTGTTGCCACGAAAACCTTCGCCTCCGCACAGTTTAACCCAAGCCCAGAGTATGTTGTATCTGTTACAAACTTGAAGGAAGTATACAACAAGAGCGAGAATAACGCCAGACTACGAGTATTCACTCGCAACTGGGATTGGTCACCGACGATATATACCGTCGCTTCTCAAGCGGCCAATGGGCTGACCGTCCCAGACATGTACTGGAGAATATTCAGGATTGTTGATGGCTTGGAGATTATTCCATATGCCACGGGATCCGCTGCTCCCGAAGCACTCGGCACAGCTACATCATATACTCGCCTGTCTTATGATTCTGAGGGGAGCTATTTTGATTTAGACATGAGAATGCTCGAACAAGGCTATGCTTATGGACTGCAGTTTATGCGCTACTACAACGAAGGTTATGTCGAACAACCAGAAATATTCAAGTTTAGAGTCGAGTAATGGGCGATAACAATTTAAAGAAACTTTTCTCTCAAAAGTCTAACAAATTCCTGTCGGCCAAGGATCTCAATGAGCTTGGTGAAAGCGTAGAGTCCCGCGATTACATTGACAATTACGTTATTGATAAAGAGCGATTCATCCCTCCGGTCGATTTTGATAAGCCTGAGAACTTTGCTAGGTTCGGCACCGCAAAGGATTATTACGAACAATCAGTCCAGCGCATATACAAGACTTATCCATATGATGGATCCCTGGCCGAAAGAGTTGCCTTTGAAAACAGCTCATCTTATCTAGATCGATGGATTCTTGATACAAGGTATCCCAAATCAACTGGGTATGTTAATTTTAATGCCGCGCCAGACAATACTTGGATTGCTGCGAACAACCCGGATGTAAAAGAATACATTCATCTCTACGGCGGCCCCGGCACCGGCTCAACTGCATTGGATGGAAAGCCGCTGGCAGAACACTTTGATGGCACCAACGTTTATAACACAGCAAAAGGTCGTGAATCAAATCTTAAGTTTGACTTCGATCAGGGTTTGACGTTCGAGTGTTGGGCAAAGATGGGCGACAATGATGGAAATAATGTTTTCCAAACGATGTTTCACTTAGGCAATCCTGTAGGCGATTTGCCCGGGCATGGATCGTTGTGGATCTATAAATTCGGCGGAGGTTTTGCTGGCTATCTCTATCAACCCGGCGCCGCCGTTACTTATGCGATGCCACTCTACAATGCTTCCCACGGATTCGACCCCCTGGCTCACAGGGTGTGGCATCACTATGCGTTTTCTTTTAAAAATGAAGCCGGCGGCTTAAGGTCCAAGGTATATCTGGACGGCTCGCTTGTTGCGAGCATTCTTCACGCCGCAACACCCGTGAGCCCAGCCCCAGCAACCACAGGATCTCTCCAGGCATCGGTGGGGGGTATGTTTGATGAGCTACGCACGAGTACCGTCGCGACGTCCTTCGGCGCGGGCTGGTGTAAAATGTCCGGTTCCAT
>JAUVQD010000128.1 GCA_030598355.1 Actinomycetes bacterium | reverse complement strand
GTATCGAAGAACTGAAAAAAGCGCTGGCCGAGTTCGAACGGGGACAGGTGGTCCTCCTCATCCCGTCAAATCCATACAAATGCCCAGCTGCCCCGTACGAAGCCGCTTTCTTGCTGGATTCTCTGCTCCGCGGTTCCAAATCAGGGAGCGATATTGATATCAGCATCTACACCGTAGAACCACTACCGATGCCGGGGGCCGGGCCAAAGATCGGGCAGAGCATCAAGGGGCTTTTGGACAGCCGCAATATACGATTCAATCCCAATATTGCGGTCGAATCTATCAATCCACAAACTAAAGAAATAAAGTTCAAGGAAGGCGATAGCAAACAAGCTGATCTCCTGGTAACCATTCCTCCCCACAAGGCACCGAACGTCGTCAAAGAATCTGGGTTGACGAATGAGGCCGGCTGGATTCCTGTGGACAAGAATACATTGGAAACTAAATACGAGAATGTCTACGCGATCGGTGATGTAACGACTATTAAGCTGGACGGAAGATACAAGCCGGAAAAGCCGCTCATGTTGCCGAAGGCCGGTGTCTTTGCTCATGAGGAAGCACTCGTCGTCGCGGCGAGAATTGCCGCCGCCATCAAGGGAAAAACACCCACGAGTAAATTCACAGGTCTTGGCGCTTGTATGCTAGAGCTCGGAGACGGCACAACGGGCTATGCCAAAGGCGATTTTTACGCGGTCCCTTATCCCCTCGTCAATATGAAGGGTCCCTCTCGCAAATGGCATTACTACAAGATCCTCTTTGAAAAGTACTGGTTTTGGCACTGGTTTTAATCAAGGTCACCACAGTCCATTTATCGTACCGCTAGAGCCTTGAAAATGACGCAATTCCAGGCGCCGATATTGGGTAAATAAGAGATACTTTTCTTGTACCTCTACCAATTAAAGGAGCATGGATCATGTTTGAAATAATGGACGAGAGCAGCGGCAAGCTTTTAGGTATAAGAGCAAAAGGCATCATTAAGCGGACTGACTATGATGAGCTCGTACCGGAGTGCGAGAAGCTCATCAAAAAAGAAGGCAGCATGAGCATGCTTATCGACATGATGGACTTCAAGCTAGAAGCCCCAAGCGCTTGGCGGGCGGACTTTCACTTTGGTCATGAGTTTCATAATAAAATTGAAAGAATGGCGATCGTCGGAGACAGATGGTGGGAAGATTGGATGACTGACTTCTGCCGCCATTTCTACGCCCAGCAAGCAAAGTATTTCCACACCTCGGAAATGGCTGATGCTTGGAACTGGCTAAGAGAAGGACAAGAGCAGGCCGCATAGCTCGATCCATTCAAGACCTGCTAAATATCGCCAATCAGAGTATTGTATCGATTGACCTGCGCATTATATTCATTAATCAGGCTCTTTAGGCCCTTGGCTTCATTATTGTACAGGTCCACCAGCGAGTTGTAGGCTCTCGCGTCATTCGCGGCGCGATAGCCTTCCAGGCGCCGGCGGAGTCTCTCGAGATCGTCCTGCTCGCCTTTGATCAGTGCGCTTTGTGTTTCTAAAATATCCTGGGTCTCGGCAAGTTCCTTGCTGGCCTGGAATCTTGCTATCACGCCGGTATATTCGCTCCCTTGTGTGCGCGCGTAGACAATGGGGCTCGAGAGGTTCTTTCCTTGCGTCGTATTCGGGTTTCGCAGATTAAATTTCTTTAGCGCCTCAGTCTGCAGCGCCTGTCCACTGTTATCGATCTCCGGGATGACGCCAATCTTGATATCGCGATTTGTCGTTTCCACGACGCTGTACCCAGTTCCGTCTGTGGACTGCTCGGCAGGTGACTGGATGCCGATATTCATGTGGTTCTCCTTCGGATAGGCGAAAACCGCTGCCCCATAACCCAATTCCCGCACGATGGCATAAGCCAAATAGCTCTTCTCGGAACAAATCCCGAGCTTGTCATATAAAACCTCGTAGGCGTACCGCGGAGTGCGTGCTTTATCGCTGCCGGCTACTTCGAAGTCATAGGGGATGCTCTGCACAAATGCGACTGCCAGCTCAACTGTCTCCTCAGCACTAAGGTTGTTCTGTGCGGCCAGAGTGCTTATGGAGGCGACTAGCTCCTTGATGGTGTCGTCATCCTTCGGCGGGCTCAGGTATTTAATCAGACCGTCTTCTTCACGTCCGATAAGAACACCTTTTGGTTGATTTCCATAATAGCGATAAACGTTTTGATAAAGGGTGAGTTCTAGTAGATAGGGCCGGCTCTCATAGTCCCAATTAAATGCAATCACTTTCGGACCCGTCGGCTCAAGAAAGACGGATGGACGTGTTAGTGACCAAGTGAAGACAGTCATGATGACCGCAACCAAGGCCACGAGAAGCAGGGGGAAGCGGTTCGTTTGTCTGGTCGGCCGCTTTACCGCATATCGGAGATCGGTTCGCACTATAAGCGCACTATGGCATAGCCCGCAAAACTCCGCGGTATCTCCGTTGGCCGCGCCACAATGATCACACTTGCGCACAGTACATCCAGCCCTTTGTTTGCCCGACACACCTTCATCTACTGGGTCATCATAAATACTCTACGTAAGAAAACATTGAGGCGTCAATAAGAGGGGGCTGCCCGACGGAGCAGTGCTAGAGAATACTGCGAATTTCCCTTATCGTTTTAGCTGGGTTTTCAACGTCTACGACTACTTTGGTGTATTTGTCATTTTCCAGTTCGATCACGATTTGTTTGCTTCTGCGCGTCGTATCCCAGAACTCTTTTCCTTTTTTTCCATAGTATGTGCCGGCTACAATTATCCAGGGGATGTACGTGCCCGGTGCGCGCCAAAATGGTGGGCTCACTGAGGGATCAGTTTCTCTCACCGATTTAATGCTGCTCCCGGCCAATTCTATTCGATCTTTAAACGCCCAGAGCTTATGCATTCCAAGGACATTTATTACCATTCGATCGGCGTCGAGATCAATTCTTACTATTTGTTTCCCCTTCCTAATTGGAGCATTACGCCCACCAGTACTGTACGCGGGCAAGCGTTGAGCCGTCAACGATATGAAGTGCCTAAAAGTAACATTACACAAAAAGGCGACCCCCAAAGGGGCCGCCTTAAAGTTTGTTATGTATCCCAAAGCGCTTTGCCGATTAGCAATCCAAACCGGCCATTTTTGCTTTGATCATGTCGGCCAACGTAGCCGCTGCCGGTCCGCTAGCGAATTCTTTGGGGGGAGATTCACCGTCAACTTTTTTGTAGGCCGCTTCAAGCTGCTCATAAGCACCACAGATGTCACCATCGTTTTCAAGGACAGCCGCTTCCACAATCATATTGCGCAAAGCCTTGAGATGATTTTCTGCAGAATTACCTGGTCCTACTCCAACCAAGGTCCCGGCAGCAGCTGCATCGTCAAAGAACTCGAGAGTGGTTTGAGCCAAAGCCTGCCATTGAAACTGCGGATAATCAGCCATTGCCCAGATTCCCGCAAGATCCCAGCCGGCGCTCGCAAATGTAACTTCGGTTTGCATGGCCGCCGTAGACAAACCGGTTCCTCCAGCGCTCGTCGTAACCCCGTGTGTTTGTGTATCCATGTCCCAAAAACTTGCGACGCTTATACTACCGCTACTCTGCCCCACAAAACCGCCGATACCATAGCCGTTGAGGCCCCAAACATCACCCGATGAATAGGAGTTTGTAATGGACGAACTACTGTAGTTAAAGCCCACAAACCCGCCGGTCGTATCTCGTTTATTTATGACATTCGCGTGCGAGTAGGAATCGCGGATGGTACTTCCATAGATATTTTGACCGGCGAAACCGCCAAGCCGGCCCATCGACCGCAGCACCGTGAGCTGACTATTGCTAATACTGCCCGTGTTATAGGACCGCTCAATAAAACCGCCGTTCCTGTTGCTGCCAACAAACCCGCCGGCCTTTAGGGCGCCGACAACATCTCCGTCAAAAGATGAATCAGCAATATAGCCACCCTCATTTACGCCAACCAGGCCGCCCACCTGAAGACCGGTCGAACTCGTAATCGTGACATTACCTGATCCATGAGCATTGGTTGTCGAGCCATAATTGCGACCGGCCACAGTACCAATATTGCTACGTCCCGATATATTGCCGCTAACAGAAACATTTGAGATAGCACCCTTATTCCAGCCGGCGATGCCGCCACCGTTTCCACTGCTGACGATGTTAAAGTTGGTCAGAGTGACATTGTCGACCCGGGCTCCTGCGGCAGTATATCCGAATAATCCAATATATGGATCATCAGGCCGATTAATATTCAGATTACTGATAGTGTGGCCATTTCCATCGAAAGTGCCGCTAAACGGGGTGCTGTCGTTTCCTATCGGTGAAAAAGCAAATCCCGACATGTCGATCTCATTCATTAGTATGTAGTCGCCTGAAAGATCGCTTTGCATAGCTTGAAGTTCGCTCGGAGTGGTCACGTTTGTTTGCGCAAGAGCGACTCCGCTCGAACTGCTGAGAAGAGAAAATAACACGAGTAAAAACACGATCTTCTTCATAGCTAACGCCTCCTAGTTTTTCCGTACTTGCTGATTACTTTCGACAACCGATTGAACTAATTTCCCCCCATCTAGTCTTTTTGCTATGGTCCGCTAGCTTCATTCTTGGGGTACTCGCCTCTAGCTAATGTCCCCTCGCTTGCGGCTAGGTTGAGTGTAGGCTTATCAAGCAGGGGAACTTAATAGGTCTTTGCTCCCATTTGTTATAGGGCATTGGTACTAGAAGGTAATAGCAGACAATAGCTATTTATCCACAAGCAAGATGTGTAATCGGGCATAAGAATGCTATTTCGCTGCGATTTCCGGCAACCTATCAGATTTTCAGAAAACTAGCGACGTTAAAGAGTAGCGCTGTGGAGCTTAGGGGGGATGATCTTCGAACCTGGCTGAGCGGCAATCACACGGAGCTTGTGCAAGCGTAATGACAGAGTTCAGCGGTGTTTAGCTGCGACTGCTTTTGG
>JAUVQD010000216.1 GCA_030598355.1 Actinomycetes bacterium | reverse complement strand
GCTCGATGGCATTGGCGCAAGCCTCGCCAACAGCGACCTTAAGATCAAAAACGTCTGCCTCATTAAAGCCACAGTCGGCGGCCAGTTCCTCGATGAAGGTCCTTATTTTGACAAGCTTATTGCCCTGGCTCGGAGGCTCCATCACTATATAGAACTTCGTCCCCTGGTCCCGTGGCGTTTCTATTGGCTAATCCGTATTTTCTTGTGTCAATTGTCTACCTATCTCTAACATAATGATTGTTTATACTAATCATCAACTCACAAGTCAAGCTTCACCCAATTACGTTTATATAAATCAACGCCAGCTGTATCTCCCAGGTCAGCCAAGCATTCTCCGGCCGTTTTCCCTGGAAGAACCGAGCTATCCGCTGCTATCTCCGCCAGTGGTACTAAAACAAAAGCTCTACTTGATGCTTCCGGATGCGGCAGCTTTAATCTCGGGAGATCTACCTCCAGTTGATCATATAGGAGAATATCTAAATCAAGTGTTCGCGGGCCCCAGTGTTCCAAGCGCCGGCGTTTTTGATCCACCTCGATCATCTTTGTTTCCGCCAAAAGCTCGGTAGGCTCCAATGTGGTTTCGATCTCTACCACCGCATTTAAAAAATCTGGTTGATCCGTATAACCAACCGGAGCTGTCTCATATATGGAAGAAGTTTTTCTAAGCGTAATACCCTTTGCGCGACCCAGAAGGTCAACAGCGCTCTTTAGATGTGCTTCTCTATCCCCAATATTTGAACCTAAACCGATATAGGCTACCGCCATAATCTACCGTCTCGTTCGCCTGACTTCAACCGCTGTACCTTTGATTTTACCAGCGATTGGTGGCTCTGTTTTCTTTACCCGTATCACTATCTCTTCAATCAAATGATTGTTTAATAATTCAACAGCCAACGCTTCGGCTAAAGCTTCCAATAAATTGAATCTTTTCTTGGTAACTATCTCTTCCGTTATTGAAAAAATATCTTCGAAATCAACGGTATCTTTGATATCGTCACTTTGGCCCGCACGCTTTAGGTCAGCCAAAATTTCCATGTCGACCTCAAAATTCTGACCATCTCGACGCTCAGAATCTTTTAGGCCGTGATATGCGAAGAACGACATGCCTTCTAGTACGATTTTATCCACGAAAATGACCTCCCGAGACAATCGCGTCAGCCATCTTAGCCACTCTGACCATTTCTTTAACGTCGTGAACTCTAACAATATCGGCACCATTTAGTATAGCGGCGGTCACAGTGGCTGCCGTCCCCTCAACTCTGTCGAGCGGCTCTAGACCTCCGAGAATTTTACCGATCATCGATTTTCGCGACGTCCCGATAACCACTGGCAGCCCAAGCGATTTCACCTCGCGAAGCCTTTTGATAATCTCAAGATTATGAGCCACGGTCTTACTGAACCCGATTCCGGGGTCGACCATAATTTTCGCCGAGTCAATCCCCGCTCTCTCCGCCGCCGCCACCCGTTGACCGAGGTAGGCAATAACTTCAGTTAGCAGGTCATCATAGGTCGGATTATCCTGCATCGTCAGTGGTTGCCCCCGCATGTGCATTAGGATCACAGCGACGTCTGCGGCAGCGCAAGTGGCCGCCATTTTTTTATCCTTTGTCAGCGCTGTAACGTCGTTCACCATTGCCGCCCCGGCGTTAATAGCCGCCTCCGCTACTTTGGCTTTACTGGTATCAATTGAAATCGGGATATTGATCTTGTCGGCTAGGCTTTCTATCACCGGCATAACTCTTTTCATTTCTTGTGTAGCCGTGACCGGCCGCGCCCCTGGTCGCGTTGACTCTCCGCCGATATCAATAATATCGGCCCCGTCTGCAACCATTGATTTAGCATGTGCTATGGCTAATTTGGGATCAAGAAAGCTCCCCTGTTCTGAAAATGAATCTGTAGTGACATTCAAGATGCCCATAACTAATGTCTTTTTGCCAATCTTCAAGTTGTGACGACCACAGGCAATCTGAGCTTTAAGCGGAGCAAATGAGGCCAACACCCGTGTTATCGGCTCGACAAGTTTAGATAGACCAAACGGTTGGGCTTTCATCTTTTTTAGAACAAGTCGGTATTGCTTTATTGTGGCCATCAAAATCACATCGGTCGTCGGCTCCGAGAAACTTGAAGCCCACTTAGCCACAGCTGCTTCCGCGCCTTTAGATAACATCTCTTGCTTAAGCACATTGGCGGCCCTGACATCGAGATCCTTAATCTTTATATTCACATGCTGCATCTTGGGAGCCATGATGGCGTAGCTGTTTGGATCAGCCCCGATCAGATTCAGCTCGCGCTTGGCGTCTTTTTGATCGTTAATTGTCAGTATGTGGACAGTAGGCTCCGCCATTTATTGACTACCTCTTTATGAACGCCAGCGCTTCGGCCCGCGTTGCCTGGTTTTTCCTGAAAATACCATGAACTGCAGAAGTTATAGTTTGCACCCCGGGTTTTCGCACCCCACGCAAAGACATGCAGAGGTGCTCAGCCTCTATTACAACGATCACACCGCGGGGATTTAACGATTCATTGATAACCTCGGCTATCTGTGTGGTTAACCGCTCCTGAACCTGAGGACGTCTGGATAGCGCCTCAACTACCCGGGCAAACTTGCTCAACCCGACTATGCGCCCGCCATCGGGTATGTAGGCGACATGGGCGTGGCCGATGAATGGCAAGAGATGATGCTCGCAAATCGAGTAGAGCGGAATATCTTTGAGCAATATCATCTCGTCATGCTTGTCAGCAAAAGCAACCTTTAAATACTCTGCCGGATCCTGAAGAGTGCCTTTGAAAAGCTCAGCATACATACTAGCCACTCGTTTGGGTGTGTCTTTCAACCCATCGCGTTTCGGGTCTTCCCCGATCGCTTCTAAAATCATTGTAACGGCAGTCTCTATTTTTTTGCTATCCACTCATTCATCACCCCTTATAAAATCGTCCACATGTTCGATATACGCTTGGCGCAGTCTTAGTGTGACCGGCCCGATTTCAGTGCCCAGCGATTGCTTGTTTATTTTTGTTATCGGGATTATCCCCGCTGAAGTTAATGTTAAAAAAGCCTCATCACAGTCGAAAAGCGCCTCCGGGTCAATTGATTTTTCCTGGACATTGAGTCCGACCTTATTCCCCAAGT
>JAUVQD010000218.1 GCA_030598355.1 Actinomycetes bacterium | reverse complement strand
TGCTCCTCAAATGCGGGAGCAGCTCTAAGCACGGCTTTTTCTGCTTGAATGTCTTCCATTGCTTCGGTGGCCAAAATAAAAGCCGCTGTTCTCCCAAAAAACAAAGCCTGTAGAGCCCCCAATACCTCTTTTTTTGTCTGATTTGCGCTTAGATTGAAAGCGACGGCATGATCAAAGACGGCTCGCGCCCAAAGATCGCTGGGGAAATTTCGCGATATCGCTCTGCCAAACATCTT
The DNA here is from genome assembly GCA_030598355.1 of Actinomycetes bacterium. Lineage (GTDB taxonomy): Bacteria > Actinomycetota > Aquicultoria > CAJVYJ01 > JAUVQD01 > JAUVQD01. Next base: position 2,844 of record JAUVQD010000218.1, on the reverse strand, counting down.
GGTGCGTAAATATCTTCGCCAGGCTTCCGCTCAGCGCGAATTCTCCGCCAATGGGCTGACGTATTCATTGTCCATATAAAGCGCTTGTTAACGGATAGGCGATAGAATTGGTAATTGTTCCATCATATTTGTACCTGAAATAATAAGGGGTAACAAATCCGTAATTATGCTTATATATAGGGTCTCCGAGTAGGCGAATCCATTCCGGCGTGATGCTACGCAGATCAGAGTCGACCACAATGCATACTTTGACATTCAAGCGATCGGCAATTTCAAAAATGGTGTGAAAAGCGCTCCCTTTTCCAAACAACCCCTGATAAGTCGTGACTATTTTATCGATTCCTTTCGCAACAGGAGTTTTTAGCACAACTTGTTGCGTGTCATCTTCTGAGCCACCGTCAGAATTAACAATAACCGCTTTGAGCTTAGAAAAGTGTTTGGCCAACCCATCGCTGACGACTTTTACTACATTTACTATCGTTGCGCATTTCGAAAGCTGGGAATACCAACCAGAATATCCGCCCGGTTTATTCGATTGATTTGGTCAATGACCTCTTGGTGGAGAATGCTCTTTGATTTTGTCATTGAATTCTGTCTCTTTTTCTTAGATAATTTAAATATACTGTGCTAAAGGTAAGATTTCAATCTACCCCGTTGCTTATTCATAACGATTATTTATGCGTACACCGGAGACTGTATGGAGCGAAATAGACTGATCAAAAACCACCTCTCGCGCGTAAGAGAGCTCCTCAGGAATGTACGCGTGGTCTATACTGACCTGGACAACACCCTGCTCGGACCACGAGGATCAATCTTCATGACCCCCGACCTCAAATTTAGCATCAAACCGGTTTTGTCTTTACTGAAACTTATAGAGTCAGACATTGATGTGGTTCTGGTGTCCGGCCGAAACCTTAACCAGCTAAGAGAAATAGCGCGATTGCTCAGTTTAAATAATTTTATATCAGAGCTCGGTTGTCAGATCTTTTATGACCAGGGAAAAGAAGTTTTGCCCAACTATGATTTTGCGGTGCCTGAGGGAAAAACATTGTATGAGGCTATAGGCGATAGCGGCGCGCCTTCTCTTTTGCTAACACACTTCAAAGACCATCTTGAATTCCATACACCATGGTCAAAGAGACAAACCTGTACCCATCTTTTCCGCGGCTTCATTGACGTCAAAGCCGCGAACGACCTGCTCTCTAGCGCTGGCTTCGGCGGCCTGCGAATTATTGACAACGGAGCCAGCCGGGCAAGAACAAACATTCCTAACGGTTCTGATGTTCGCGTATACCACCTTCTACCCTTAGGCACGAGTAAGGCTTCGGCTATCCGCAAAGACCAAGCGAAGCGGAAGATAAAGCCAACGGAAACGATTGCGCTTGGAGATTCCCTTGCCGACCTGGAGATGGCCGAGGCAGTGAGCGCATTTTTCATGGTGGCCGACGGCATTACGGAAAAAACACAACTAAGCGACCAGCTTCTATCTTATGATAATACATACTTAACAACGAAAAAAATGGGATTGGGCTGGGCAGAAGTGGCTGATCTAATTATCCCCGAGTAGGGCACCGGCTATCATCATTCGAAAGATGCGCTGGGCGGCAAAACTTACGAGAATAGCAGTTTCTTTTTTCGCCTCATACTTCTTGGCCGGCGGTCGACGGCGGGCCCAATGCTTCGACGATCCCATCTTCTTCAATCAAATCAAGTTCTCTGATCATCTTTGAAAGAAGAACAATCTCAAACCCGCTGGCTTTAAGCGCATCTATCACAAGAGGCAGGGCTTCAACGGTGTTTTCACGACTTGCGCCTTCCGTTCGCAACAGCGCCCCGCTGTCATGAAACAAGATGACACCGCCAGCATTTGCGTGAAGCATTATTCTTCGGACCATGGCTTTCGATGATTTTCCGCGCCAATCGAGTGCGCTTACTGTCCACAAGGCGATTGTAAAGCCCATGGCAACGATGAGTTTGCGGACGTTGTTTGAAATAATGCCTCTCGGCGGTCGAAACAATGTGGTTTTGATTCCAAGAACGCGCTCTATCGCTTGGTCACATTTTTGCACCTCTTTGATCACTGTTCTTCTCGTCGCCGGTACAAGATCGCGATGAGAATAGGTGTGGTTGCCAATATCGTGGCCTTCCGCATAAACGCGCTTGGCCACTTCCGGGTATTTCTCTATGTGTTTACCAACCATAAAAAAGGCTGCTTTTACTTCTTTTTCTTTTAAGATGTCCAGTATCTTATTAGTAAAATCCGGGTTAGGGCCATCGTCGAAGGTTAATGCTACATATGGATGATTGCGGCCGCTTCTGACAATGCCTTCTTGCGGACCGAAGCCGTGATATTCATAATAACTAATTCCGACATTCATCAGCGTCATGGAGAAAATAAAAATACTGGGCAAATGAAAACGAAAAACAAACCATTGATCAAGCCAATCTGTGAGAAAAGCAAAATAAAGCACTTCGAAAAAAAGAAGAGCCAAAACTACCAGAAATTCATTTGGTATTTTTTTTCTTTTTTCCCCCACAATCCCTCCTAATCTTTTCTTACCCTAGACACAGACCCTTTTCGCCATGAATTTATCTTCTGTTTCGAATTGGCAAGATAGATATTGTATACTGACGCAAGGTTACCAGCCAAGTGTTCACAAAAAGAGATGAGAATTTGGAAAAACAAGAGCCAATTTGGCACGAAGAAACAGTTGCCAATGTCGAAAAGATCTTAGATACCGATCTGGCCTCGGGCCTAAGTACCGACGACGCCGACGAGCGAATGAGTTCTTTTGGGCCTAATCGGCTCGAAGTAACCGGCCGTCCTTCCAATTTGAAAATCTT
>JAUVQD010000040.1 GCA_030598355.1 Actinomycetes bacterium | reverse complement strand
CTCGTAAATGCCCATAATGCTCTGAGATATTAACCATATCGCGGCTGATAAGTTGATTTTGCATTGTGTATATATACCAAAGCACTCGGAGGTCTGAGAGTGTGATCTTAAACTCCTCCCTATACTTTGAAGAGCCTAGGAGCTCAGGACAATGGCGGTAGTCTTCGCTGGAGTTCGCGGGCACATAGTAGGCGCACAGGGCCCCGCGTAGATGGACGGCCATGTACAGCAGATCCGAATAGAAGACGTTGTTCAGCGAATCCTTAATGGGCCCCCAATCGGCCCGGAGCGGTGTCCATTTACTTTTCATCAATAATCTGGCCATTTCATGGCGGTACTCATAGAACTTGGCTTTCATGTGTTCGCTGGTTTCGAAAATGTCGGTACTGTCGGTCTTTTGCAGCGCCTCAGGCGTGTTGAATGTAGTCAGAACATAAGGATATTCACCTTCGGCCGCGTGCCAATCAATTCCGTGATGGAGGTTTTTTGCTAGCTTTCCTCCTTCCGGCAGAATGCTGTTGCTGGCGACGGCCTCTTTAATTCGGTTAATGACGCCCCTATCAAGAAGATGAAGAAAATAGTGATACAACTTTGAGGTGCCCATAGATGAACTGCCGCTCCATTTAAAGCGTGGCTCCTGCCCCCAATCCGACCCCCTATCCAAGTTTTGCAGGTCGTTGACGTCATGAAGACTTAGAGGCTCGTCAATTAACGTTACTTCCTCCGCGAACCGGATCAACCTTGATGACAGTTCTTTAGCGTCGAGTTCGGGGAGACCATATTCATCAACGATCTCAGGGAGCCTCGATACAGAGCGGTACTTTATCGCCGAAGAAAGCTCACCGACAAGATGTTGCGAGAGTTTTTCTCGTGTATCCCACGCAACCCCGATGCTGGAGTAGACCATGTCATAAGCCGCGTCCATTATTGCCTTCTCCGTGATCGTGTGGAACTTTATCGTCATCAATCCGAAACCTGATGACAAGAGTTTTGCTGTGGCCCTTACCCGGATTCTCGAGCCAGGCAGATGTTCAGAAAGATCAGGTAGTCGGTCTGATTCGAGCAATTCAAGATCTTCCCCGCCAAAGCAGAATATTATAAATGGTTCGTCTTTGACACAGTATGGCCGTGTACCTCGCTTTTCGTGGCCATGACAGACAGTCCAAAGTAGCCGATCTTGAGTGGACGTCAGGCGGCCAATATTATGGGTTAGCAGCTCCATAAACCTTATATTGGGTGAGATATTGCAGGCCTCAGGCGGGTTGTTAATGGTTTCAGAAAAACTGCTTGTCATGGTGGCGCCGTCAAACGCGGTTTTGATTTCCCTGTTTTCTAGAAAACTCGTAATGTACTGGCGCATGGGTCGCCAATCAGAGATTTTGAAAGGATATAAGAATTCGACCTTGACGTTGTCGAAAACGAGAGGTTTTTTACCCACGCGATCTCGCCATTCTCGGTAAACTCGTTATAATAGGGGCGAACTTAACAAGGAATGATTTTTTGATAAACAATGAGTATCTTCTAGCGCGGGAATTCACATCCAGGATCGGCCAACCCATCATGCTTTTAATCTTGGTTCTTTCTATTAGTCTGGCCATCTGCGCCACCCTTCCACGTTTGAGAAAGTATTCACAAGCTGCCGCGTTTTCTCTCGTTCTGTTAATGGCTTCGGGTTGGTTGGTGCTAATCGCTTTTCACTACAAAATATCGACTAGCTTGGTGCTTGTTGACCCAACCGGCCAACTACCGTCTGGTAGGTTTATGATACCCGTTTGGATAGAAAACGAAAAGTTTTTCTTCTGGACGCTTGTTTTAGGAGTGCTTGTGCTCATAGGTAAGCGCCGGCCGGTCGCGTATCAATCGGTTTTAACGATGATTCTGGCGGGTTTTGGAATTTTAACTTTCTTCACCTCCAACCCCTTTTCAGCTCCCCTGGCCCAATTCCATGCCGACCTGACTAATTACGCCGGTGTTTTGGCGAGCTCTCCAGCTCCCATGGCAAAAGCGCAAGCTTTCTATGCGATTTGGGGAAAAATGGTTGGATATTACAACTCAGCCTACATGTGGATACATCCTCCGATGCTCTTTATCGCTTATTCGACCTTTGTTTTAGCATTTGTAGGCAACATATTTATGTTAAAAGATCGAAAACAGGATTACGAAAGATTAGCGTATGCCTGGGCTAAACCCGGGTTCATTCTTCTAACTATCGGCCTTCTAATCGGTTACCCTTGGGCGGTTGCGGCTTGGGCCGGAGAGCCGTGGTGGTACGATCCGAAAATTAACATCACATTAATGATGTGGCTTTTGTATAGCGCCTATCTTCATGCTCGACTATACATACATAGAAGGGGAATGTGGGTGACTACAGCAATTCTTGGATATCTGGGGTTTTTAGGTGTAGTCATAACGTATCTAACGACTTACGTTATCCCAGGCATTCATTCGGTGGCGGGCTAGAGATGACAAAGAATTTAAACTATATCTTGATTCTCCTGACAATCTTTATCTTAGTGGCAATAGGCGTCATATTTGTCTATGGCTCGACCTATAGCTGGCTGCAATCTCTTCAATCGGCTAGTTGGCGCCAAACCGTGACTTATCAAAACTATGTCAGCGACATGAATGTCGCGGTTCTGCCTCTTTCAGTCGCGCTCGTTATCTTATTGGGCCTGTGCGTTCCCAAGAGGATCTTTAGCGGTATGGCTCTTCTTCAAAGCATGGCGGCCTTGTTGGTCGTTTCTATCTTTGTTGTCCTTAGTTTTGGTTTAAAACCGGGCATCGGTTTTCTGCTTTCTACCGCCGTTTTGATTCAGGCCGTGGTTATTGGCATGACCTTGGTCGGCAGCAAACGTCTTAGTTACGAGGTCAACGGATTTTATCTTCAAATCGGATCAGCGATCCTTCATCTTGGCTTGATTTTGTTCGTTTTTGATTTTGTCTTGCTCAGCGAGTCGCCCTTCCATCTACTTGTCTATTGGGTCTCCACAGCGCTGATAGGCATTGGGATGATTCTATCGTTCTACAGCGGTGAGATTTCGCGACTAGCCCAGGAGCGCGGAAAACGGAGCGGATAACGCTTAGGTCAAACGTTCGCTGATCCATCGCCCAAAAAATATCAAAAATATTATCGCACATGCAACAGCAATTAAAATGGGAATAGTGATCAGGGATAGGGTCTGTTCGAGCCTCTGCTTGATTATTATTGTGAAGTATAAACTTAAGAGAATAATTATTGAGCAATAGATTGCACCGCCTAAGGCTGTATATAGCGTGAATTTCTTGATATCCATTCTCATCGCTCCGGCGGGGAAAGATATCCAGGTGCGGGCGGGGCCGAAAAGTTGTCCGAAAAAAATTGCCTTATCGCCGTATCTGTCGATAAATCTTCGAGCCCAAGATTCATGCTTGGCTACCTCAGGACGTCCACGACGGAGACGACTTAAAATACCGGTTGTAGCGTGTCCGGCATAGTATGAGGTTAAAGATCCTAGAACCAGCCCGACATCGGCGATAATCAAGGCCTCAATAAAAGTGGTCCGGCCCTCTATGATTAATATTCCAGCCGTTACATCAAGTACGGCTGAGGCGGTCGGTATGCCAAGACTTTCCAAGAATGTTCCTAAGCCTAAGCCTATTACGCCGTATCCAAGAGTTAGGTTGTATAAATACTGCGCAATCGATCTGAGAAAATCCATTAAACGCATATCCCACTTTCGTCAAAAGTATTATCTTCTATCACAGAATACGATAATTTGTTAGTCATGCAAGCGATGAATATTGAAGGCTAATTAACTTGAATTTGAAGCAAGCGTTAGACATTGGGACCGTTGTGGTAGAAAATAGAAAGTGAAAAATATCACAAGCGCCGGGAGTGATTGTGAGAAACAAACGAATACTTCATGTACGATTGCCGTGTTGGAAGATTTTCCCCTCCGGGGTTGTCTATCTCGCCGATCATCTAAAGAGAGAAGGCTACACAAATCAATTAATTGTTGATCTTTCCTTGGTGCCCAAAGCTCAGGTAGCTCAAGAGCTGGAGCAGACAATAGCTGCTTTTTCTCCGCAAGTTATCGCTTTCTCCTGGCGAAACATTCAGACATTTGGCCCACATGATAATAGCCCCGCCTTGGACGCGGTTCTAAAGTTTGATCATTCTAATCGCCTTTGGGAAAAGGCTAAGTCCGCATATTCCGCTTCGACGATGGTTATTGACCATATTCACCAAATACATCGCAATTTCAGGCTAATTAAAAACGCGACTCGAGTCGCCCCGCTTGCTCAGGTAGTGGTAGGCGGGCCGGCTTTCAGTGAATTTGCTGAGTCATTGATAAAACGTCTTCCCGAGGGTGTAATTGGTGTTATTGGCGAAGGCGAAAATGCTTTATCCCAAATCGTTGGCGAGGGCGATCTAGATCACGAAAATGTCGTATATATGCAAGATGGTGAGGTTGTTAGAGGTCATGACGATGCTTACTATGATCTCAGTTCTGCGGATCCTGTAGATTTCAAGTATATTGCTCAGATATTTCCCAAGTTTGACCAGTATGTCAATGGTTTTATCGGCCTGCAGACGAAAAGAGGGTGTCCCTACTCCTGCATCTTCTGCATATATAATGTTCTTGAAGGGAAATGCCTGCGCTTTAAACGTCCCGAAGTTGTGGCAACTGAAGTCGAGCAACTTAACCGCGAATATGGCGTCAATAAGATATGGTTTTGCGATTCACAATTCTGTTCTTCAAATAAGACAGTTGATCATGCCGAGGCCCTGCTTGATGAATTGATCGCGCGTAAGCTAAACATAGGCTGGACGGGCTATATCCGTCTTGATAATCTAACAAGAAGTTTTGCGAAAAAAGCACTTTCGAGCGGTATTTTAAGTTTTGAATTATCTTTCACCGGTTCGCAAAGAATCATTGATGAGTTGCGCCTCGGATATAAACTTTCGAGGCAGCTAGAAAAATTTCAGATGATAAAAGATCTGGGATATAGAGGTCAGCAAATCAAGCTCTATCTTCCCCTCAATGCTCCCGGAGAATGCCCGGAAACCATGCTGGAGACCATTAGTGCATGTAAAATGCTTTATCAGCTTTTTGGTGAGAACAATGTCGTGCCGTGGATTTTTTTCCTGGCCATCCAACCCGGAACAGAGCTAGAACGCCGCCTAATTGCCTCGGGTTATTTGAAAGCAGACTATAATCCGCTGTCGTACAATCCGTTTGCGATCAAGAAACTGCTCTATAATCCACCGCCGCTTGGATCGATGGTCGCGCGAGCGCATCTTAAGGCCACTCAAGAGGCGCAGACACAAAACATAGGCACACAAACTCTGCGGGAGTTGGAAAAAGCGCTAAGTGTCTAGCTTAAGCGGCTGGCTTTGATCGCTGCTCATCGGTTGGATCGGCCTCAGAGTGCATATTTTCGAGAACGGATTTGTCGTTAAGTCGGCGCCTTCTTTGAACACGTCGTCGCTGCTTTATGGAATCAGGTAGCATAATCAGGTTCCAGAGCAAGGCGCGCCAGTATTCAAAAAAAGATCGAGGTTTGAGAGCCAACAGTGACTTAAAGGATTTAACGATGCTGGTCTTTACAAATCTAAGTGAGCCGGTTGCAGCGCGGAGAGAGCCGTAGTTTTTTATTAGCATCCTCAAGCTGTTTCGGTGTTCTAAATAGCCACCAATAGCTTGGGAATTGTCCGCGTCGTGATAAGCGATTGACCATGGATTAACGACCGTTTTGCGTCCCATCAGCTTGGCGCGCCAGCAAAGGTCGGTATCTTCAAGGCCATGAACACAAAGTTCGTCAAAGCCGTTAAGAGAGTAAAAGAGTTGTTTTTCTATCATAAAAATTGTGCTGGGAATCGAAAAAACCGGGTCAATTAATTCAATGTCGGGGCTGAAAACATCCCGGTTTGCGAACGGGCGGCCAAATTCATTTACTTTCATGCCAATGCTCTGTAGCGAACCATCAGGGCTCAAGATCAACGGCCCCGCGATTCCAGTTTCGGCCTCAGACTTCATAGCGTCAACGAGCTTTCCGAGAGCCGTGCGGTGAAGCCAGGCGTTTTCGTCGATGAACAACAAGTATTGACCGAGAGCATTCTGAGCGGCCAGATTTCGGGCCCGGCAGAGATTGAGGTTATATGAAGATTGATAAAGTGATGTGCTTGGTCGATTTTTCACAACTTCTTTCAGCCTGGATCCGACCGCACCCTCTTTGACAATAATAGTCTCAAAATTTGAAAACTCTTGATTATGTAGAGCCTTAAGGGTTGGTTTAGCGTTTTTCTCGGTTCCTTGAATAATAATAGTTGAAACAATTGGCGTGTCAGTATTGGCCGCGCGCTTTTTGTTGGCGGCAATTAGATGTAGCGGATTTTCATCCGCAAAGTTATGACCACGGTAGTTCCATTGCAGAATTTGCTTCACGCTTAAAGCTTATACCCAGGTTTTGTCTGATCATTCAGAATAATTCTTGCAACCTTCTGCTAAGCGTGGATTGTTACGGAGGAGGGAAAAAGAGGTAGGAAGAATCGTGAATAGATTTACCATTTACTTACCTAGTGGTATACTGGCTGCGTAATTCCTTCTGCCCCGCTTTTGAAGGCGGGGCCGTAAATGACCAGAGGAGGTCGAACTTTGCGTAATTATGAAATGATGACGATAGTCAATCCCGACATCGAGACCGAACCGTACGAAGCCTGGATCAAAAAGACCGAAAAACTCATCACCAAAAACAAAGGTAAAATTGAATCAATTGACCGGTGGGGACGGAAACGGTTAGGCGTTGAAATCCGGCATTTTAAGGACGGCAACTACTCAATTTTTTATTTTGCGGGTCTCTCAGCAACAGTCAAAGAAATCGACAGGTTGATGAAGATTGACGACGATGTTTTGCGTTTTATGATAGTTAGAAAACCGGAAAAAGCATAAATTAAGGAGTTTTTGTGGCGAGCTTAAACAGGGTTATTTTAGTCGGCAACTTAACTCGTGATCCCGAGTTGCGTTTTACCCCAAATGGCAGCGCGGTGGCTGGTTTTGGATTGGCCGTTAACCGCACTTATACAAACAAGCAGGGCGAAAAGGTTCAAAATGTAGATTTTTTTAATATTGTTGTCTGGGCCAAGCTGGCAGAGCTTTGCAACGAATATATACACAAGGGCAGCCCGGTGGCGCTCGAAGGCCGGCTTCAAAGCCGTTCATGGGAGACCGATGAGGGGCAAAAAAGATCAGTCGTCGAGGTAGTAGCGGAGAATGTTCAGTTTTTAGGAAGACCGTCAGGTTCCGGGTCAGCTGGCGGCGGAGAGCAGCCGGCTGAAGTTAAAACCGGGGCTGATAAGAGCGCTGGGGAAAATCCAGTGGAAGATATTGATTTAGGGGACGATATCCCATTTTAATTTTGGAAGTCACATTTATGAATGCTGTAAGGAGGATTTAGGTTGGCTGGAGATTTTCAGAGAAAACCGAGACGCAAGTTTTGTGGTTTTTGCAAAGACAAGGTCGATTATATTGACTACAAAGATGTCGGCTTGCTAAAACGGTATATGAGTGAAAAGGGCAAGATAAGACCTCGTAGGATAACAGGCAATTGCACTCAACACCAAAGAGATTTAGCAATCGCGATAAAAAGAGCCCGGGAAGTAGCCCTAATAGCATACAGCCGGAAGTAGTCGTGGACCGGTCATATAAACCGGTCGCGTCACTTGTAGCGTTTTCTGCTTTATCGGTTGCCGCCGCTGTCTTAGTGCCTTTTTGGTACATTACCCTTGCTTTTTCCCCGCTACCGGTCTATCTCGCGCTAAAAGAGAAAGGCCTTGTGACGGCCGGTCTGGTATTTTTAGCTATCATTGCCGTCGACGGGCTGTTGTTAGGGTTTGTTTCTCTTCCGCCAGCCGTAGTGATGTTGTCTCTAGGGTATACGGGCGGGTTTTTAGGTCCGGCTGCGCGGCCGGGACGGAGAATAATGTTAACATCCGTCGTTCTTTTCACTATCTTCTCCCTCTTAGGGGTGGCGGCTTTTATGGCGGACAGGCCGGGCGCGACTAAGATATGGGCACGAGAATCCGCTACCATTGAGAAGCGGCTTCTGGCACAAGCCGGTGATTCCGGGGCGGACCAGACTGTTTTGGAGGGGGAGATTACAAAGTTTATCAGCGTGGCCCCCTATCTCTTTTTTGGAATGACGGCACTCGGGTCGGTTTGGCTTGTGGGTTCAAACTACTTGCTGACTGGTCGTGTGGCTAAGGCCAGAGATTATGAGTGGAGCGATTTGCCAAAGTTTTCAACTTGGCAGATGCCTTGGTATTTAGTGTATGGTTTTATTTTGGGGCTAATAGGCTTTTTGTTTAATGAGTCTTTTGGTGTCTACGGATTTTATGCCTTTGCCGCCGGCCTTAATCTTTTACTTGTTTTTGGGGCATTATATCTAATCCAGGGAATATCGGTTGTCTTTTTTTACCTTGAGAAAAAGTCGGCAAATACCGCTGTCAAGATTAGCGTGGTTTTCTTGGCCATTTTCATCCAGCTTTTTTTTCAAGGGATAAGTTGGCTTGGTGTCTTCGATACGTGGTTCGATCTGAGGCGGCTCGCAAGCACGAGCTAATATGGTAAGCTAAAAAATGGAGGTCTATAAGTTATGCAAATTATATTAACGAAAGAGGTCCCCTCTCTTGGGCGTGAGGGAGATATTTTGAAGGTTGCCCAAGGTTACGCTAATAACTACTTAATTCCTAATGGCTTTGCGGTGGCCGCGACATCAGGAAATCTCAAGCAATTAGAAGAGCGCCGATCAGGCATCAAAAACCGCCAAGAAGCACTTCTGGCTGAAGCTGAAGAGCAGAAGGCGAAGATTCACGAGAAGTCATTGACATTAATTGTCAAAGCGGGTGCCGAAGGTCGTCTCTACGGTTCGATCACAACGAAAGATATGGCTGAAGCAATTGAGAAAGATCTCGGCCTGGCCGTTGATCGTCGACGAATCGAGCCGTCCGATTCCATTAAAGAGGTCGGTGAAGTAACGATCAAGCTCAAATTATATCCGGGAGTCGAGGCTTCTGTTTTAGTGAAAGTCGT
>JAUVQD010000168.1 GCA_030598355.1 Actinomycetes bacterium | reverse complement strand
TGCTTCGGATTCCGACTTTCTTCAACGAGCTTCAAGCTTTTAATTGGAGCAACCTTTTGATCTCGGACAAGCCCGGCGTTATGATCGCCTGGATAGTTAAGATGGGGTGGCTTTTCACCAACAAAGACGGCAACCCTGCATTTTTGGCCGACCCCGAGTTTCTTTTCTTTAGCCGATTGCCGTTGCTTCTTGTGAATATCTTATTTCTTTTTTGGCTAACGATGCTGGTTAAAAGAGCCACAAACAGCAAACCGGCGGCGCTTCTTTTTCTGGCTTTAACGGCAACAAATCCCAATATTATGGGAATGGCCCCGATTGTGAACCCAGATAGCATCAGCTGGTTTTTTCCGATGGCCATAATTTTATCGTTCTTCCTGTATTTAAGAGACCGGCAACCTTGGGATCTTTTTCAAGCGTCACTTGTATTAGCCGGCGGGGTCTTAAATAAATTCAATGCTTTAGTAGCTCTGCCATTTTTGCCGGTGCTCGTCATAATGTTCTTTCTTTTCTCAGAGAAAAAACCGGCCGACTATTTCCGGTTTTCAGTGGCCTCGCTTGGTCGCCTTTATATTCTTAGCGCTGTGATTTCCACTGCGCTTTGGCCCTACTTGCTGGTCAATCCTCAGCATTACCTGCAACAGACACTTTTTAGACCCGTGATAAAGCCACTATTTATTCCGATCTTGCTGAGCTTGTTTATTTTTTGGTTCTGGGGAGAGCTAATCGCCAGGTTCTTAATAAAGTTTGAAACTCAGATAAAGAAAGTGATTTTGATAAGTGTGCCGCTCATACTTTTAGGCCTAATAATTACCACATTTTGGCTAACCCCAAGTCTGCCATCGGTAGAAAAGGGCACAAATGTAGAGGCTCCCTTCGGGGACCTTGTCTTCAGTAATTTCTTTTATCATCTATACTCGCAAACGACGCTAACTCTCATATTGTACATATTGGCCGGAATAGCGACGTTCTTCTTCGCCTTTCGGATAAAGAAGACAGATGTCTCGCACACCCTGATTATTATGAGTTTGCTCTTTACCTTGTTTTATTTGGCAGGCAGCGCTGCTACCGGGCACATTACCAGCCCCAGGTATCAAATTCCCGTTTTTCCCGCCATCAGCTTACTAATTGTGGCGGCGTTTTTATCTGTAATTAAGGGAGTCGAGATAAAGAAACTTGGCGTTACAGTCATAGCAATAGCGGCGGCGGTCAATTTCGCTTTGGTCTTACCTTTTTCACCATACTACCTCTTCTATCACAACCACTTCCTGCCTCGCGGGAAATTAGTTTTCGATGGTTGGGGGCTGGGAGGATATGAAGCCGCGCAATTTCTAAATAAGAAGCCAAACGCTGAAAAGCTGATGGTCTACGCTAGTTACGGGGGTTTTTCAAAGTTCTTCAAAGGAAGCTCTATGAGCAGAAGCGAAAATCCTTTTGCGGGGACCGTCGACTACCTTGTCTTGTTTAAACAAAGCGATAACCACATAATCATCGGCAACGATCCGGCTAAAAACGACTATTGGCGCCACCAAGCGAAAGCCGATTTCCAGATAGTTATAAATGGTGTTCCTATTGTGAAAGTAATAAAGAAGACATCGCAAAAACAAAAATTATAGAGGTCTGGACAATTTTCTCAGCTGCTTTAATTTCTTCTCCAAAAGCATTCTTTGCCGGCGATCTTGAGTCTGTCTAGCCTTAAAGATCATCTTGAGATAATATCCTGAATCATCCGGCTTTAATAACATGCCAAACTTGAATTCTTCCTCCGCCGCTGGAAATTCTTTCTTATTATAAAGAACCCGCCCTTTGGCCATATGCGCCCTAGCGGAAAGGGGCCTTATCGCAATCGCTTTATCTAGCAACTCCTCAACACCAACGGGTTTTAACTTGCTTCCCGTCCGCCACCTTACCAAGGCTTCCGCTATATACGGCTCCTCTCGCCTCGGGTGATATTCTTGAGCCCTTTTGATCAATACCAGTCTCTTTTGTGTCGGCCAGGTGGAAGCAATTTTTAGATACTCGCGCCAATAACTGTAATTGTGGGGATTCAAACTGACCGCGGTTTCAATTGAAGCGGCCTTGACGTTTACGTCTTTAGTTCGCCAGCCCCTTTGAAAATAGTAATCGGCGGTCACCTGTAGCCCGGCGAGGATGATTAGCCCGGCAGCGATCACGGACAACCCTCCGGCCATCCACATTCTAATATTTATGGTGAATTTTTTCTGCGTATTTATGGCTAAAAATAACCAGAAAAAACCCATGAGAAAAACCGCCCACTCCAATAATAAGCTGGTCAGGAGCGCGGCTATCATCGACAAGCTCAGGGTCTGGCGCCAATAATTTCCGCTTCGTATACCTTCAGTGATCCCTTTGCCAAAGATTATCGCCAAAACTATTAGCGCTGGTATTCCAAGTGTTAAAGCGGTGTTCAGGGGAAAGTTGTGGGGCGTCTTAGGTCTGCTCTTAAACTGAGCCATTCTTATTGATTCCCGACTTGGCGAGGCCAACTGAAAAGTGTCGGGACCAGAACCAAATAAGGGCCTGTCACCTGTGAGCTTTATCGCGGTTTTCCACAACGTCACTCTTGGAGCGAGGCTGTTCGATTTGAATATCGTAACAAAGCGAGAAGAAAGATTTACTTCTCCACTTGACTGCCTGGCAGTAAAAAGAACAATTACAACTGCAAAAGCCGCCATTAACCCAACTAACTTTAGAATCGTCTTTTTGTCTTTACCGACAATGATCACAAGGACAAAAATAAAAGCGCTGATTACCCAACCTGTACGGGTAAAACTAAGAATGTTGGCACCGAATATCAAAAAACTCGCTAGACCCAGAAAGATTTTCTCTCGCTTCGCCGCACCTTGAGCTAAGAACAACCTTAAGCCCAGAGGCCAAACAAACGTCAGGTAAAAAGAAAATCCGTTTGCCCCAACCAATGTACCGCGCGCTTTATCAAATCTCGCCATCTCATCAGACGTGAACATGCGGAGGCCAAACTTGATCATCGAGTACGCCGAGACTAATGCAGCGACAACCACGATCGCGTAAAGAATTGTTTTGATCTTCTTGTCGTCCCACTCAACTTGGAGCGCCAACAGAAACGTGAGGGACAATACCAGGTAAGTCGATAAGCCTTCCCAATGCTTGTAGAGACCGAGAAAACTTGTCGTCCTTGAAATAGAAAGCGCGGTCGAAAGAGTTGCCAGCGCCAGAAAGATCACTATCAAAATAGATTTGGTATCAACCACAAGAACGCGATTCTTATCTAAAACCAACCAGGCTATTGACGATAAGCAAATGATAATTACAAAGAGAGCTACCTTTATTAAAGTACCGTTGATCAACTGAGGGATAGAGATTAGTGGCACAATAATCGCGAGAATAATAAACGCTGGAAGAATTATACGCTCTTTTTGAATAACGCTATTTATCATGCTTGACTCTTTACTCTTGCCTCTTCACCCTCGACGGGCGTTTGTGTTTTTAGTCCAACAAACAACCTACTGACAAGTTCGGAAATTTCTCCCCGGGAGAATATCCCCGAGACAAATAGCAGAAACATATAGGATAAGAAGCCGACAACCAGCGTCACAACCAGACTATCCCACCAAAACAAGGCAAAAGCACCGGCAAGACCGGCGGCCGCGCTGGTCAGAAAAACTTTACCTAAGCTCGCAAAGACACTGATTTTTCTTAAGCCCACAGTCGTTGCCAAAATACGAACATTATTTAAAACATAAGGGGCATGCGTCACCGCGGTTGCAATCGCGGCGCCAAGGCCGCCAAAGCGCGGTATAAGTATAAAGTTAAGGATTACGTTTATACCTACAGATATCGTTAGCCACATCGCCCGGACACCCGCCTTACCCAAATAGTCAAGGATTGGAGTGACAACGACCCCTGTGCTCAGAGAAAGCACAAATCCCGCCATGACCCGAAGAGCGCTTGCGCCGGCTAGATATTCCCGACC
>JAUVQD010000093.1 GCA_030598355.1 Actinomycetes bacterium | reverse complement strand
GCAAAGGGTTGATTCTATTCCTGTTGGGTCCCACTTGTTATGTCGGCTTGTGCCATACACTGATAAGGATTTTGGCCTAAATGGGCTTCCAAATAATCTAAAATTACCTATTTATAATGAATACTTTGTTATTAGAAAGGGTGCTGGATCAACGGTGACTGCTGAGCCGCAATCGCCGTCTGTTTCAAGGGTAACTCCCGCTAATACTAACGGTCCCGATAATACGGTAGAAATGTTACAATACGCTCACTCCACGCCCCCGCCAGCCGCCCACCTTGAACTTCGCTCGACCAGGGCCACCAGAACTCGCACACAGCAGCAGGTGACAGCGCGTAGAAGCGATGCTACTGTATCCGGAGTGACCACTCAACCAATTAGGCGGATATACTAGAGAAGATGCCAGGACACGATAATCGAAATAGTACTAATATCCGTAGGTTTGGAGACGCTATAGGGGACGCAGCAATCGATGGTCGCCCCGACAACCCATATGAGCCCCCGGATGTCGATGAGTTGCTTAGTGTCGACAACCCGCAGCAAGACCAAAACCGCTTCGATTTCGAAGCTGAGACACAAGTTTCTGATGCTTCACGACGAGATTTAATTCTTACCCCTGAAGATTTTGACCGTCTTCCTCGCGAAGGCCTGACCGGCGCCGGGCGAGGGTTCCCTGGTGCCAAGGGCCGGCTTATATATGACAATCAACAATCTTACGGCGCCGGCGCCTCCACGAGAGAAGAATCGACACCCTTCGGCCCCGACTTTCGAGATAAAATACGTTGGCAGTCTGAGGCGTTGTGGCCGGCATATTACACAGAGGGGTCAGTCCCCACAAGGCCGCCAGAGTTTGTTAAAAGGGGTGCTGCAGAACTTGGGAACCCCAGCGGCCCGTTTAGGTATGCCGGCCCCGCGATACATCAATTAATTTTCAGAAAAGAGGAATACAATCCAGAAACAGAATTTGGTGAGTATAACGAACTAGTCGATTTGTATGTCGACATAGATCACCTTATAGAGAATTATAGTGACAGATACAGCATCACCAAAGAGGAATTCGAGAACATCGCCGACGGCGCCCCCGCCCGCGACATTGTTCGTCTCAACGAATTTGTGAAAGCTTTGAAGGAGTTGTATGGCGTCTATGTAAGGCCTCTTACGCTTCTGGAGGCTCGCGAAGAGGAACGATTCGTTCAGGATGCTGGAAATCCCGAACAAGAGGCCGAGGACGCCCGACGTCGGGCCGCAGATGCCCTCTTCCCAGTGGCCGAGGAAGAGAACCTGGTTCGCGCAATTACTGCTGTCGTTGCCGATGTGAACAACGAGGGCATCCGCGATGGTTATGTGCACCGGCGAGAGCTTGACGAGGCGGGGAACACCACAGGCCTCACCCTCCCGGCCGATCTTGAGCTTTCTTACAGAATAACAACGTCGGACTTCGAACGCGCCGAAATAGTGTTCTACACCGTGAATGGCAACACATACCGACAGTTTCTTGAGCAGCAAGCACCCCTATACGATCCTGATTTACAGTACAAGGCTCAAGTGTTGCTTTATCGCGCCGAACAGGAAGCGTGGCCTGATCCGCAGTCCCCCCGGAACGATTGGCTCCGAGGCATCGTGCGTATATGGACCAGAGGCGAAGACGGGGCGTATATACCTCCTCCGATAGAATACGACATTGGAATCCCGGTCCGCCCCGAGCTATTTAACGAATTCCCCATCCCGGATCCGAACAATGTCGGCCCCCGCCATGGCATCGCCAGAAACCGCGCCGTAGAATTCGGCGGCCGTGTTTTTTCGATGCTGATTGAGCGCTCCCCGTGGCCGCTCTTTTCCATGGCCGACGGGCGCCCCGAACAGGCACCGTCCCCTTTCGATGCTCTCGGCGAGATCGACCGGGATCAGTTCTTTCGAACCGCCGCTGGCGGCACAATAGCGGAACAGGAATTTATCGAAGGAATCTTCCAGAGATACATGGATCATACTACGCTTGTGCCTGGGCTTCTCAATCAGCGACAAGCCGAGAGGATCGGTATAGACTCTTCCACTGGGCTTGTGAAACCAGTATATAATTATTTACTACTTGACTATGAACGAATTCTGGAATCAAAATTGAAGCCCTTTTCCGCCACGCATGCGATTCCAAACATATATGTGCTAACCCGAGAATCAGTTAACGAAGAATCCATTTTAGTCGATCCAGACACCCCTAGGGCCAGAGAGTTACAGGCTGATTTTAAAAACTTCTCCACTGTGGGTGGTCTTATAGAAAGTGTTCGTCCTAGGCTAGCACCAGGCCCCGGAAATGTGGGGAAAACATATTCCAATAGGCAATACTTTTCCTCTTGGACGGCGGCAATCGATAAGGTTCTTCCATTTGTTGAAGGGAATCCGGACTTAGAGATTCAGCGCAACATCGATTTGTTTAGAAAGGCTCAAAGGAATTTCAGATATCTAATTGTCCCTCCGGAGGAGCTTGGGTTTATCAGAGAGGCAAACGAGAATCGTGAAATATATCCAATGTATAATGAGATAAGATTCACTCTTTCTCCAAATAAGGCTTTTGCTAATATTTTAAGCAGGTTTCATCTCACAAATTTGTTTGCCAAGGCTGCAACTAGGTCAGAGTTTCAACTATTCAACGTATATGGACGGGAATTGGACAGCGCTGATCGTCCGAATTGGTTTAATACCAACTCGGAGCTAAACTCTCAGGAGTTTAGGACGTTAGATGTTTTGAATTATTGGCGCCGATTTGACGAGCCTTCCGAGCTAGCGGCTCTAGAAACTGAACTACAGAATGATCCGGATCTCATAATGCTTGGGGCTAATGTTGAAAGACAGTTCCTAGTAAGAGAGCCAGAATTACAACAACCTTTGATAAGGA
Source organism: Actinomycetes bacterium (assembly GCA_030598355.1). Lineage (GTDB taxonomy): Bacteria > Actinomycetota > Aquicultoria > CAJVYJ01 > JAUVQD01 > JAUVQD01. The sequence continues at coordinate 3,313 of JAUVQD010000093.1, read as the reverse complement.
TTGGCTTTTATAATACGATGCGTGAAATCATAAAGAGTTCTTTACGCCCATACAGGACTATGCTCAACGGTTATCGCGCGGTATCTCAAGCTTTGTTCTATAGAGTGGAAAAACGATTGAATGAACAGGTGGTACAAGAGTTTTTTGTCCCTAACACCCCAGAAGCAAGCGTCTTTGAATACATTGATACACAAGTTATGTATGGAAGAACTCCTGATACAAATGAGTATAACAAATATAACTATAAAATTTATGCTTGCCAATTGGTTGTGGGGAACGATTACAGGAGGGGCGTGCACGCAAAGCCTGGAAAGTTTAGGCCAGAAGAGTGGAACTTCCCCAGCCGTCCGCTACTTGAGCCGCATACACGCCGGCGCCTTGAGGAGGAGGGGATGGAGATTGGAATCCCGGAACCCATCCTTTATAGTGCGGAATTGGACGAGGCCGCTTTTAGGCTAGAGCGCGATCGACAAGTGTCTGCAGGCCCCGACGCCCTAGATCGCCCCGGCCTCGCCCCCCTCGACGCCGCTCCTGGCGATGTACCGTTTGAGCTTGGTGAGCTTCGCGAGGCTGACAACGTCGGCGATGTCCTCTCGCCCGCAGAGCAACGTCGGGCACAGTTGATTGCCGAGGGCGAGGCGAGGCTATTAAAATGGTCAAGGGATGAAAGAAGAATCGATCAATTAGATATTGAGATTGGGTATTTCAACGACAGTGGCGAGAGGACTGTTGTCAATGACCATCCCGATATGTTCCTGGAGGCCCTCGCCCGGGCCCACCGCGCCGGCTTCACTCGCAAGGTGCGAATTGGTCTGCTTTGCAATAATAAGCCGTCTGTGAAAATGGTGCAAGTGCCAATCTTCGAATCGTCGGATGTGCATGTTTTTGACAAACCTCCCGCAACCCCGGATGTCAATTTTACACCTTATCGTGCGATAGATAACCAACTACTCGTAACGATGAATGAGCAAGCCAACACGCATGTCAAGCAGGAGCCGATTCCGTTTGGCTTTGGCGAAGGTCGCGACATAAGACTCACAATGCAAAGTCAATTCCTCAATGGCGAGATAGAGATCTTGCCTGGAACACCTCTGGATGAGGTAGAGATAGTATATGGGAATGATGACCTCCCGGCGGAGTTTCTAGTTTATCGACTTGACACACCTCCGAATTCTTATCAAGATTTTGCTTCCGCCTTATATCATATCGCTGACTTGGCTGATGGCACTGACACGCCCAAAGCCTCATCAGCCGCGCTAAAAGACGCCCTTGTTCCGAATCGAAAATACTATTACACATTCAGAGTTAGAGATGTACACGGACATTTGTCAAACCCAACTGTCGTTTATCAAACTCAGTTGGTTAACAATGGTGGTGCGATTTATCTCCTGCTAGATGTGTATGATTTTCCCGATGCAGAAGCTGTTAGCTTTACAAAAGGATTACAGCAGTATATAATGATAAAACCATCCTTATCGCAGGGTGTTGTTAATTCTGCTCTTTCTGGTTTGGTGACCGAAAATGGTGATCCTACCTTTACTGCAAAATTCAAAGATATACATCTTGGTCCTGAAGAGGAGGTTGTTTGGGGTAAGAAGCTCAAATTTAGGCTTGTTTCAAAAAAGACCGGCCGCAAACTAGACATAAACGTCGACTTTCAAGTCGATCAGGAGACCGATGCCGGACACCTTCCAGTGTTTTTCGATGTTACTCGCACGCTGCTTGGTGAATAAACATTTGAAATTATTGATTTAAAGGAACAAAAGGAAATAAATAACTAATTAATTTAGATTTTTATATACACACATGACAATACGGAGAAATAAATATGGCCTTCCTCGATAACTCGGGTGATATTATATTGGATGCGGTTCTTACTGACACCGGTCGCATGCGTTTGGCTCGTGGCGACGGCTCTTTTAGGATTGCAAAATTCGCTTTAGGAGATGATGAAGTCGATTACACTTTGTACAATAAAGAAGACGCCCGCGGCTCTGCCTTTTATGATTTAGAAATAATGCAGGCACCTATTTTGGAGGCGTTCACCAACAACACTTCCCTAATGAAGTCGAAGTTGCTGACGATTGCTCGCAATAATCTTCTTTATTTGCCCATCTTGAAGTTGAATCAAAATGGCGAAGGCGCCCTGAATTCCTCGCAGGCACCCAATTCTTTTATTGTGGCCGCAGATCAGGCGACAACCAACGCCACAGATGCCAGCCCTCAAGGCATAGGCACCGGACTGGCAGGGTTGATGCTCGGTGCCACCCCGGCAAACGAGGCGCAAGCTCATGTACGTATCGACCAGGGCCTCGACACTTCAGATATTTCTCCGATCCGAATGCTCGACGCTGACTTGAGAGAGACAGAATACAGTATTGAAATGGACAATCGATTGGGTGCTCTGTTTGGCCTGGACGGCAGCGCCGCCCAACCCGCGTTTATCGATGATGATAACATCGCATCTTATCGGCTTACGCGTGATACAGACGGCAACTTCGTTGAAGACAACGCGGTAACAAACAACGTTGGAGAAGGCCAAGGTTCGAACGAGACCATCCGCGGCCCCCGCGGGACTATCTTAAAGTTTAGGGTCGGGTCTTCACTCAACCTGCAGACAAGCGATTACCTGTTCACTACACTTGGTCAGACTGGGCAATCTTACACCGTTGGCGCCGCCACAGTTACCGGGCTAGGGACCATCGATACATATGTGAGAGTTACCGGATTGACTACTGGATATAGGGTCGACATCCCAGTCCAGTTTGTTAAGAAAATTTCTTAAATGAGATCGTCAAAGGATTGAAATTATGGCAAGCACTTTTAAAACTTTAGTTAATAATGATAGCACAACAACAAGGACTCTTCTTCACGAAGCAATTCCTCTAACGGGGACCATTGTTTCGGGTACATACTACTTGAAGTCGTCAGAGACCCAGACTAACATCAAGCGTTATGCACATGGCATATTCGAATCTACTTACGATTACCCTTATCTGAGTTCGTCTGCTAACCATATTTTCGATTTGACGGTCGGTTATTCTGCCCAATCTCACTTGTCCGGTGCTGCTAGCTTACAAAATGCTAAAAAGATCAACATCTATAATCAGATGGCACAAGTTCTGGTTGGGTTTGATGAAAGTGGAGATCTTAGAAGGTTTGACGAGGATGGCGATCACACCGGCGGAACAAAGATGGACGAAGTTTTCTTCATCAACTATGCGAGGCTGCTCACGAAAGACGAGATAAAAAAGGGCTCTTATACATTAAAACTGTTTTCTTCGGGCACCAACAAAGCGCCCACAGGAGAGTC
>JAUVQD010000044.1 GCA_030598355.1 Actinomycetes bacterium | reverse complement strand
TCATGAAAACCCCGAGATGGCTTTTGGAGGAAACGGCGCCCATGTCGCGCGGAAGCCGCGAGTTAAAAAACACCTTCATCAGCCGCGCCGAAAAAGCATCACGAAATTTCTTAAGTGAATTTTTGTTGATAAATAAGCCCCCGGTAAACGACGGTCTGCTTCAAAAACTTGATCCGCGAACAAAAATGGCCAGCTTATTTTTGTTTTTGGTAGCGTTAAGTTTGTCTACAAGTATTCTGGTTATTCTTGGGATATATATTGCAATATTGGCAACTTCATTTATATCGCGTTTGGACATCGGCAAATATCTTAGAGTAACTCTTGTCCCGACTATTATTTTCTCAATGCCTTTTGTCTTGCCGATGACGCTAAATCTCGTGACTCCGGGGAAGCCCGTTTTGTTCTTAGCTGATCTGCCAAATCAGATTCTCTGGTTAACACAGCCGTCGCAATTGACTATTACGAACGTGGGCCTAGTTATAGCCACGACTTTTTTCACCAGGGCGCTCGCTATGCTTTCAGCGACTCAGTTGGTTATGCGAACCACACCGCCACATCTTGCCTTTGCTTCCTTGTCTGCGTTGCGCATACCAAGGCTCGCAGTTCTCCTGTTACGGATGACATACAGATACCTCTTTATTCTCACAGAGCTGACAAACAATGTTTTCTTGGCCAGAAAGAGCCGGACAATCAGGACAGGCGACGCCAAGTCTGAGAGGACCTGGGCAGCCGGGCGCATCGGGGGGATATTTAAGAGAAGCGTTTATTTGGGAGACGAAGTCACGACCGCTATGATTTCTCGCGGCTGGACTGGCGGATATAACACTCTGCCTCTGCCCGCTCTAAAGCGCGCTGATTGGCTGGCGATGGGTTGTCTGGCCGTTGCCACAATTGTTTTGGTGGTTATTTAAGTGACCGAAAACCCGGTTTTTCATTTAGAAGATGTTTCGTTTAACTATGCCGGCGGGCGGCCTGCTCTTAACCACATCAACTTGTCATTAGCCAGGGCTGAGAAATTAGTAATCCTCGGGCCGAATGGTTGCGGAAAGTCCACTCTGCTCAAGATATTTGACGGCCTGCTTTTCCCGACCTCTGGCAGCTTTACAGCCTTCGGTCAGCTCGTGACCGAAGAAGTACTTGAAAAGGGAGAGTTTGCCACTGACTTCCGTCGGTGGGTGGCTTTCGTTTTTCAAGATTCAGATATCCAGCTTTTTTCCTCCACCGTCTTAGAGGAAGTGTCGTTTGGTCCGCTTCAACTTGACATTGCTCCAAACGCTGCTGTTGCTCGGGCCGAGGAGATATTGAAAATGCTCGATCTGATCCACCTAAAAGATTCACAACCTCACCAATTAAGTGGCGGAGAAAAAAAGAAAGTAGCTTTAGCCAGATCGCTCGCTACGGGTCCGGAGATTCTCTTAGCGGATGAGCCGACAAACAATCTTGATCCGCGATCTAAAAGCTGGCTCATCGATCTGCTAAACCAATTGGGCGAGGCAGGCAAGACTATAGTTTTAGCCACCCAGGATCTGGAGGTTGCCGCCCAATTTGCGACGCGAGCTGTGATTCTAGATCAAGATCACACAATTGTGGCTGACGGCACGCCAGCCGATCTTCTGGCTGATAAAGAGTTGCTTGAAAAAGTTAACTTAATACATGAGCATTGGCACCGCCATGGCGACGAGCGCCATCAACACGAGCATACCCATAAAGACGAGCATGATCATGATCACACACGGGAATAGCGAGAGTGCAGGAGGTCTTTTTCCAGCCTTGTTTACTTGTTTCTGTTTGTTGTGCTAACATGAGCTCGTTATAATAACCGCTGGCAAAGCCGGTGGTTAAAGAAAAGTTCCAGGTGCCAAGCTGCTAAAAGAATCATTGCTAAGCGGTTTAGGAGAATAGGGAAGGCCGTGAAATTCGGCCACGGACGCGCCACTGTGACTAGGCCATGTGAGCCTAGAAGTCAGGAGACCTGCCTAGAATGTGATGCCTTCGCGGATTGAGGTGAGCAAATATGAAAATAAAATCAATTATGACCTTGGCGACAGCTAAGGTTTTTTTCATTGCTCCTTGGGCGAGGCGTTTTGGCCATCTATTTGAGGAGAGTAATTGTGCAAGGTCTAGTTAAAAAGATCGTTCTAGTAGTTTTCGTTGGGGTGTTCGCGCTGGGTTTGGCAAGTTGCAAAAGTCCGGCCAAGCAGACGTCGGGAGAGGATATTACAAACGGCGCCTATCCGATATCTGTTAAGGATGACACCGGTCAAAAAGTTGTTATCAAAAAGGAAGTAATGAAAATAGTGTCTCTTTCCCCGAGCAATACTGAGATCCTTTTTGCCCTTGGACTCGACGACAAAATAGTCGGAGTCGATGATTTCAGCGATTATCCCAAAGAAGCGCTTGATAAAGAGAAAGTCGGTGGGTTCTCGAAGCCAAACATAGAGAAGATCGTGGCGCTCGATCCCGACCTGGTTTTGTCTGTGGCGAGCATGCAAGCCGATGCCGTGACAGAGTTGAAAAGGTTAAAAATAAATGTCTTTGCGCTAGAGTCGCAAAATATTGCCGATATTGTTTCCGCTATTGAAAAAGTCGGCAAAATCACGGGGAGTGATAGCGAGGCTAAGAGAGTTGCGGATAAGATCACCGCTAAAATTGAAGAGGTTCAATCACGAACTAAAGATATCAAAGAAAGCGAACGACCAAAGGTCTTCTTTGAGCTTTACAATGATCCGTTAATGAGCGCCGGGTCAGCAACATTCATTGGGGATATGATCTCGATCGCGGGCGGCCGGAACATAGCCGCTCCCTCAAAAGAGGCCTACCCGCAATTTAGTTTGGAGACTCTTGTCAATGAGGACCCCCAAGTTTATCTGGCCGCGTCCGGGAGCATGACTGATCCGGGTGATCTAATAAATCGGCCCGGTTGGGAATCATTGACAGCTGTAAAAGACGGAAAAGTCTTTGTGTTGGACGAAAACTTGATAAATCGCCCAGGCCCTCGTGTCGTAGAAGGTTTGGAGCAGGTGGCAAAATCAATACATCCGGAAATATTTAAAGATTAAAGGGTAGTCATGGGGCTTAAAAGAAAGACACGCTATCTAATTCTCGCGGTTCTTTCCTTGGCCTTAGTGCTAGCGGTCATAGTCGGGGTCTCAATCGGGTCTGTGCAAATCCCGCTAATGACGGTCGCCGGAATTCTCTATAAGGCGCCAACTGGTTTTGTTGAAGCGGTTGCCGATAGGTCAATGGCGGCAAGATATGAAACTATTATTATGGATGTCAGGCTCCCTCGCGTAATATTAACCGCGATAGTCGGGGCCGCTTTGGCCTCGGCTGGCGTGGTCTTCCAGGGCCTTTTTAAAAACCCGATGGCTGATCCTTACGTGATCGGAGTATCCTCAGGCGCCGCGCTTGGCGCCACTATAGGTATCGCTTTCGGGTTAGACGTCTTTTGGGGCGGGGCATTGACTGTTCCTATATTGGCTTTTGTGGGGGCGCTGTCAGCCACCTTGATTGTTTACAAGATTGCCCGGGTTGGCGGCTCGATTCCGATATCATCTCTTTTACTAGCGGGGTTGGCGGTTAACGCTTTTCTGACGGCCATCACTACTTTTATCATGGTTAGTGTCGGTAAAGATCTCCAATCTGTCATCTTTTGGCTCATGGGTGGGCTATCCGCGCGCAACTGGACGCACATTCAGATAGCGCTACCGTTCTTTGCCATCGGTTTTCCAATCGCTTGGGTTTTCTCCCGTGATCTCAACATCATGCTTCTCGGGGATGAAAAAGCGCTGCATTTGGGGATCGAAGTTGAGAAGCTGAAAAAAATACTATTGGTTATCGGAGCGATGATGGCCGCCGCCGCCGTCTCAGTCAGTGGCCTAATCGGCTTTGTGGGATTAATGACTCCCCACGCGGTTCGTTTAATGATCGGTCCTGATCATAAGTTGTTGCTGCCGGCCTCCGCATTAACCGGGGCTATCTTTCTGATATTTGCAGACATTATGGCCAGGGTGCTTCTGTCGCCGACCGAAATCCCCGTAGGCGTTATCACCGCTCTGTTCGGGGCGCCCTTCTTTCTCTATTTGCTCAGGGTTAAAAGGCGGATACTGACATGACATTCAAGGTTGAGCTAAGCGACCTATCCTTATCATACGAAGGGGTAAGGGTTCTTGAGAAGATAAGTTTTTCGGTTGGCGAGGGTGACTTTATCGGCGTCATCGGTCCCAACGGCAGCGGCAAGACGACGCTCTTGCGCGCAATCGCGCGGGTGCTAAGGCCGGAAAGCGGAGCGGTCTTCGTCAACGGCTTGAACATCAATCAACTCAGTCGGCGTGAGATTGCCCAAAATATTGCGGTGGTCTCACAAGAGACAAATATGGTCTTCTCTTTTACGGCTTTCGAGGTCGTTTTGATGGGAAGAACCCCACATGCCTCGCGGTTTAAGATTGAGGACCAGGATGATTTTGTCATTGCTGAGGAGGTAATGACAATAACCGATACCTGGCACTTGGCGGATCGCCCGATCAGCGAATTAAGCGGCGGCGAGAAGCAGCGGGTGATGATTGCGCAGGCCCTGGCTCAAAAAACGCGTTTTCTTCTGCTCGATGAGCCTACTTCGCACTTGGATATAAACCACCAACTACAGATACTTAGTTTGATCAGGAATCGAAGTCGAGAAGGACTTGCCGTTGTTGCTGTTTTTCACGATCTTAACCTGGCTTCGAGGTTTGCCGATACCTTGATCCTTCTTCAAGACGGACGAATTCACATCAACGGTTTGCCGGAAGAAGTCCTGACAGTCAAAAACATCGGGGAAGTTTTCGGAGTTGACGCTCACATTGAAAAGCATCCGGCTACCGGCGAGATATATATTTATCCATTGCTCAACGCTGAACCGGTAATTCGGGGACACAATACTTAATTATGGGGACATGTTCTTAATTCGGTTTTTAGAATTAAGTACGTGTCCCCATAATTCGAATTAAGTATTGTGTCCCCGAATTACTAGGTATTTGCAAACTAGCTGGTTTTTAGATATATAATATCTAACAAAAGAATACCACTGCGGGAGCTCGCTTTAATGGGCTGAGAGTTCCGCACCACTCATGCGGTCGCTGACCGGCTATATTTCTGCTTAAGCCGGGGCGATTGGCGAAGGTGCGGGAGACCGGTTGAACCTGTTGGATAATGCCAGCGAAGGAAAGCTAGATTATTAGCGCGCGCCGGCGCGCTTTTATTATTGAAAGAGGAGATCAGATGAAAAATGCACTAAGTATTAGAACGATAGCTGAGATCGGCATCATGGTGGCTTTGGCGGCTGTTTTGAATTTCATGCCGATTTTTAAAATGCCGCAAGGCGGGAGCGTCTCTTTAGATATGGTTCCCATACTTTTTCTAGCTTTTTATCGCGGGCCGACCGCTGGCATTTTAGCAGGTGTGGTCTTTGGTTTTGTCGATTACGCAATCGACCCGTTTTTTGTTCATCCGGCGCAACTTATTCTTGATTATCCTGTGGCATTTGGTCTGGTCGGGGTAGCCGGATTCTTCGGGAAAGATAGTATTCTGAAGGTTACGGTCGGGACAATTGCGGGCGGTCTAGGTCGTTTTCTAGCGCATCTTCTTAGTGGAGCCATTTTTTTTGGCAGCTACGCCCCCGAGGGTCAAAGTGTCTGGCTTTATTCAGCGATCTACAACGGCTCATATATGTCAGTATCCACAGTGATCTCGATTCCAATTGTCTATGCTCTCTTGCGCGCTTTTGGCGAGACTGGAGGAAAGTAAGCTATTAAAGCTGTAATTGTCACTGGCGGGTCACTTGGTGACCATGGATTTTATCGTCGACTGATTGTGGAACACGATCTAATTATCGGGGCCGATAGTGGTGCCGACCACCTGTGTGCATTGGGAGTGCTGCCGAACCTTGTCGTTGGTGATTTTGACTCAGTTTCTAAAGCTACATTGACGTGGCTTGAGAAAAACAAAATCCCGATGAAGAAATTTCCGGCCGAAAAAGACAAGACAGATTGTGAAATAGGCATAGATGAGGCAATTGATTCAGGGGCAACACAAATCACTTTGACTGCGACATGGGGCGGCAGGTTTGACCAGACGTTATCTCATGTATTTTTGCTCAGAACGGCACACAAACGGGCTGTTTCCTGCTATATTAAAGAAGAAGCAGGAGATATTTATTTAGTTGAGCGCTTAATTAGCCTTAAAGGCGCTCCCGGGGATGGCGTGAGCTTGCTAGCGCTTGAAGAAAGCACCGGCCTTCGGCTAGAGGGGTTCAAGTACCAAGTACCTGGAGAGCACCTTGGCGTTGGAAGCACACTGGGGATAAGTAATGTTTTGCTGGCAGAGCAAGGAACAATAGAGCTTGAGACAGGATCAGTACTGGTCGTCCATCAAAAGAGGCTGCTTTGAAAAAAGAATCTAACATATTAACCGTCGGTGGTCTGGATCCTTGTGGTCAAACCGGCATTATAGCCGATAGAAATAATCTTATGTCGCTGCGGTTAAATCCGATAGTGATAGCTAGTAGCGTGACTTTGGGTCCAAGCGAGATCGCTCCCATTGACATCGATACCTTTCGGCGGCAACTCGCGGCGTTTGTCGATCTGAGCGCGATCTCAACCATAAAGACAGGCATTTTGGCGAAAAGAGACATTATCGAGGAGCTGGCGACGCTATTTGAGGATCACAAAAATGATCTGCCTGAACTGGTGGTTGACGTTTGCTTAGAGACAGAGGATGAGTCACAAATCTTAGGCAGCAGTGCGATCTCGTTGCTGAAGATGCGCATGCTTCCCCTTGCCACTATTACCATCGCGCATCTAAGTGAAGCGGAGCGCTTATCCGGGATCCGCATAGAGAAGATCGACGATATTAAAGAAGCGGCAGAAGCGATTCAGATTTACGGATCAAAGTTTGTATTGATAAAGGCCGATAAGATTATCGAAAATGAACTGGTTGACATCTTATTTGATGGTAATGAACACCATTTTTTGTTTACAAAAAACGCGCCTGAAACAGACGTAAGGAGGATGCGAGATATTTTTTCATCAGGAGTTGCTGCCTATTTAGCAAAAAGCTATCGGCTCAAAATGGCAATTGAGGCGGCCAAAGATTTAACTTTAACACCGCGTCTTTTGGGTCAAGAAAAACCTGCTTAAAGCCGAAACTCTGCTCTTTCATTCCAAAAAAACTAAAAGTTTCTTAAACAATTTCTTGTTATCTCCATATATGCGGTCGATAAGTATTTTATGAGGATCCAGGTGTTTGATATGTTATATGGTTTTGATTTGACAGTGGCAGGCGGTGGGCCGTGATTGACGGTTTCCTGATCGTTGCCGGTTCAGTCATTTTCTTTTTAATATTAATTCTCCTTTTTTTGCAATGGCGGCAGAATACCGGAGACGATAAGGCTAACCGCTTGGAGCCTAAAGTGGCTGCTCAAGCAGGGCATCAAAATATACAGAACGTTAAGGCTGATAGAGCCGGGATAGAAACTCCGAGTAGGCCCGCGGGTCTAGTTGCCAGACCTTCTCTGATCGAAGCGATCGGTAAAGAGGCCATGGACAGCAAGGATATAACAGTAATTGCCGAGCGGTCCCTAGATCATCTTAGCCGTTATATGCGCGCCCAGACACTCTTGTTTCTTGTGCGCGAAGGTGCTGTCTTAAAGGTTAGAGCAGTACATGGTCCGCGACCAGATGATTTGATGAGTTGTGAATATGGCCTAGAGGAAAACTTAGAGGCTTTGTTAGACACTGACAGGGTTGTTTCCCTGAATATGCCAAATATCTCCGGTGAGTTAACTTTAGATCATGAAGATAAGTTGATAGGCAAGCTAGCCGCTGCCGGCAGTAGATCTCTTTTGTTGGTCGGAGTTGGCCAGGCGGGGATCTTAGCGCTTGCCAGCAACAAAGAGGATTCATTTACAAAGCTTGATGAAGCCGCAGTGGAAGGTGTCGCTGTTCAGCTTAGATATGTATTGGAGAACATACAGCAAAACAGAGCTCTTGAGCAGTCTGTTAATGAATTGGATAAGCTACTCAGTTTCATCAACGAAGTGAGCTCCGACAAGGATCTATCACCAACGCTGATTTCAGCTTTACAGTCAGCTATAGAAATAAGCGGAGCCAGCAGCGGTTCCGTTCTGTTGTTTAATGAAAAGACGAGCCGATTGACATTGGCGTCGTCAGTTGGTTTGCCTGAATCAGTCACAACTGTTGAGATTGGCGTCGGCGAGGGGATAGCCGGTTGGGTGGCAGCCCATCGCCGGCCGATAATCATTAAGGACCTTGATAACAATACCGCTTCGTCTGTTGGTCTGGGGCCCGCAAAAGTAGCCGTTGCCATTTCTTTGCCTATTACTTTGAAAGAAAGATTAATTGGGGTGCTTAATCTCGGCTCGAATCATCCCGACCATGATTTTACAGCGAAGAATTTAACTAG
>JAUVQD010000156.1 GCA_030598355.1 Actinomycetes bacterium | reverse complement strand
TTTGCAACAGGCTGCTTGTTGATGTAGAGTTAGAAACACCAATACAGAGCATCTTCGGTCAACCATCTGAACCCTGTCATCCAAAAGTCAGGAACATTATGGAAATCGTGATTAATGAAATTGTAGGTGTTTTCGGGGGGTTGCTTGACAATCCGGACCTACCTATGGCAAGCAACTGGTTGATTATTGGCATGATCATACTCTTTGTGGAGCTTATCCATCGTGCCTGGCTAATCATCTGGTTCGCTCTTGGTGCAGTAGCGGCTGCTATCACAGCCACCTTTTTGCCTTCAAATTTGTTTGTGCAGATCGGCGTTTTTGCCGGGGCTTCAATCAGTTCATTGGCCATATTCGTTTATTATCATCAGATACAAGAGAAAGCTAGGCAACCTGTGTCTGTGTTGCCCCTCGGGCGCAAGGTGAGATGCATCGAAAAAATAAATATCAAAGGGTACGGATGGATTACCTTAGATGGAGTGTCTTATAAGGCACGCATCGAAAACAATGGTTCTTTGATCAACTCTGATGACTGGGTCAAGATCACAGGTTTTGATAGTGATGAGATAACTGCCATCGTTGAGCCGATTGATTAACTGGGGGGATAGTCATGGATATGGTGCTGGCCGTTTATGTATTGGGAGTGGTTGCTGCCGCAGCTACAGAAGTAGAAGCGGCACGGGGTTTTAGCAATACGGTCTTTGTTCTAGGATTGTTTACAGGTCTAATCTTAGCTATCACGTCTACTAAATTTATTAGTCAGGGCTACGCCGGTGCAGTCGAACGCATGGGTAAATATGTGAAGACCGTCGGCCCTGGCGTACACTTCATCATGCCGATCTTCTCTCGCATACGACGGGTCAACTTAAAAGAACAAAATGATCATTATAAACCGCAAAACGCGATTACAAGAGATAATATGCAGGTACGCGTAGATGCCGTTCTTTTTTTTAGAATCATTGACCCAAAAAAAGCAATATACGATGTTGATGACTATACGATTCAGGTTGAGATGTTAACTATTGCTACCTTGCGTCAGGTCATCGGCAGTATGACATTGGGCGAGTGCTTACAAAGCCGGGAGACCATTAATAGTCGCTTGCGCGAAGTGCTTGATGAAAATACCGGACGCTATGGCATCAAAGTGACGGGTGTGGAGATTAATTCGATTGAACCGCCAAAAGATTTCAGGGAAGCAATGGAGCAGGAAAAACGTGCTGAGATTGAGCGTAATGCTGAGATAGTGCGCTCGGAAGGGCGACAGAAAGCAGCCATTAATATAGCCGAGGGTGAGAAAGCGGCAGCTATAGCGATGGCGGAGGGAGATCGAGAGGCGATGCGGGCAAGAGCGGAAGGCGAACGTGACGCTTCCAGGCTCCGTGCAGAAGGTCAAGCTCAAGCTTATACAAACCTCTTCCAATCAATTAAGGACGTGGGTGTTAACAATGATGTGCTCACAATTCGTTATCTCGAAGCTCTAGAGAAAGTAGCAAACGGTAAAGCTACAACGCTTATTCTCCCATCTGATTCGCTAGGGGTACTAGGGAGTGTAGCCCAAGTGGCACAGACCTTTAAATCAATCGGCTTGAAACAAGATGGTGAAGAACGTACAGAGCCCACTCAAGAAAGTGTCGATCAGGTCATTATCGGTCAAAGTGCTGATCAAGTTGATTCGGAACCGATCTTGACATCAGGGCCTGATGATCCAAGCGTGTCTTCTTCTTAATTCCAACTTTGTTTTTGCTTAAAAATAGAATTGGGCTAGCAACTTGTTCGAAGGCGCGAGAATGGAAAAGATCGCTTACTATGTTTCGCTTCAACATTATTTAGAGCTTCTCCATACATGGGAAGAGCTTAGTTTGTCGCTGCAGTGGGTGGGAATTGGTTTTATCTTTCTTTTGTTAGAGCGTCATTTTACCCGAGCGCTTGCTATCCTTGTATCATTTGCCGCTTTCGTTACGGCAATTGCGGCTCTTTTCACCCCTCCGACATGGTATCTTCTCCGGGCCACTGTTTTCTCGACGTTTATCGGTATCGGATTTTATTATCGCCCAATCTTGCTGGAGCGGTATGTAGATCCTAGAGACAAATTTCCTGCGCCCCAGGATCGCGTTTTAGGACATGCGTCTGTTTGCGGCGGAGAAATTAATGGTTTTAGCGGGTCAGGGAGGATTAAAGTTCGGGGTCAATTGTGGACGGCCCTTGAAAGTGAAGGTCGAGTGGTCAATAAAGGGGACGAGGTTTTGGTTATCGGGCGATTTGGCACGACACTACTTGTTGAGAAAGACAAAAATTATCATTCCGCTGGCTTCTCACGGCTGGCCGAACTTGTTGGAAAAAATGGGGTTTGGGAGCAGGAAGGACATATACTTATTGATAAGACTCCCTGGTCGGCTCAATCATGGCCTCCGGGCATTCGAATCAAGTATGGCCGGACCGTGGTTGTCGTCGGTGTCAAAGCTCAAACGCTTCTTGTCAAGCCTGAAGTAGACGTGATCAAGGAGCCCGATGATTTGGTCGGAATCATCGGGGTGTGCAAAGAGCCGATAAAGGGCCTTAACCAACCAGGTTCGGTCCAGATCAATGACACAACATGGCGGGCGCGAGCAGATCATGAATCCACGAAAATTGCCACAGGTCAATTCATTGAAGTAGTCGAAATGGACGGAATGATCATGCTAGTCAAAGACCTTACGCCTAAAGTGAATTGACGAAAGTCGTTCATCGATATTCACAAAATAATACTCTGCAGTATATAAACGCTATCGGTAGTATATCAAAAGCTTGCTCATCCTTTAAGCCCGGCGGTCTTTACATGTTTCAATTTCAAGCTTGTCATAAGGAAGAGGTTGGGCATAATCGGGTTGGCGCAAAAATAACCGCTGCTAGCAAGCGCTTTTCTTTCATGGTAAGACAAAAAGCGTTTCCTGGGAACATTTTGGGACGACAAAACAGGGAAGACGTGCAGAGCTCTTGCTAATATCTGCTAAGGAAACTAGCCATAATTGGGAATAAAGCCAACTAATACCAACCAATAGCCTCGTGTATCATTAGCCCTAACTGTGCTGGTAATAGCTATAATTGGCGAAAATTGACTAAGATCAAACAAGAACGACTACTACCCCTAATAGGATTTCTAAGACCCGACAGTCGAAGCAGCTCAATATTTTTTCTCAGAAAACTAAATATTCGCAGCTAAAATGTCGAAAATATAGGCATGGAAACTAAGCTTAAAAAAACGCTTGCCCAAAAAAGGGCTGATGTTCAAGCAGTTCTGCAACAGCTCAACCTGGCTTTCAGGTCTATTCAGCTCTACCCGGATGACCATGTGATATCAACAACGAACATGGTTGAACTTCACGCCCGACTTAGAAAGCACACTCAAAAATATGGTCAGTTTGTTTTGTGTGTTACTAAAGACGATATTGTTGCCGACGATATCGCGATCGATAAAGAAGTGCCGGGGGCGGGCGCTCTTGCCCTCCATCTCTTCCGGTTGAAGCTTGAGAGAATTGTTATCAGTGAATCGATTGACGAGAACCAATTAAAAACGTTCTTGCAGCTCATTTGTTTAGACCCTAAAGAGGTTTTGACTGCCGGAGGTTTGCCGAAACTCCTAAACGATCGCAAAGTGACTGCGGTTCACGTTTTTGAGCTTCTACTCAGAACCACTGGAGAGGCTGAAATCACGAAAACGAAAGACGAAGCTCCCGCTAACCCGGAAAGCCAAGCAAACTTTTCGAGATTCAAGCAAGTATTGCTAGCGGAAGTCGAACCCTCGACTGCTGACGCTTATGAAATTCGGAATCTCATAACCAACACCGATCCCGAAGCACTAGCTGGTTTTTTAGGCTCTCTGCACCCTAATGCGCGAGCAACTAAAAAAAGTGCTCGGGTGATCAAAGATGCTCTCTCAGAGCTGGATAAGCTATTTATCCGCTCATTACCGGAAGATCAGGTCATGCTTTACAAAAAGTTGGCCGAGTCCATTCTTACTTTAGGAAAGCCACTGCTTAAAGCGTTGGCGCCGCATTTAATAAACACCAATATGTCGGAGCTACACGCTTTTGCTCCGAAAATAATTGCGCACTTACCAGACCTCGAATTAGTTAGGTTGATCAAATTATATGTATCAGCTAAAGATTTTTCACCGGAGAGGATCTTGGATGAAATCAAGGATATGCCGCTCTCGTTTGAGCGCTTTAGAAGCCTGACGCCTTTGTTGGCGGAAGAGTTTTCCGTAG
>JAUVQD010000107.1 GCA_030598355.1 Actinomycetes bacterium | reverse complement strand
TATTAAGGTTTTAAACGCTTTCTATTTGGGAAAGAATTAATCAGGCAACCGTTTGGCGGAAATTTTGCGGATATTTATGTTAGAGATAGGCGATATATGTGTTTGCTTGTTTCTGAAAAAGGAGTACGTTGTTAATGGATAGTTACGGTTCTTGGCCTGTTCAGAGCTTGTGTATTAAGGAAGAGCACCAACCAACAACAGTTGTTAACCCAAAGAGATTGCGTGTAATCTTTAGGGGTGGTATAGTTTGTGAAGCTAAGCACAAGCGAGAAAAGGTAAAAAACTACAGCACCCTTTTGCGGCAACATATTTGCAAAACACCCGCAGAAAAACTGTTATGCGGGTAAATAGGATTCAAGGGCCGATCAAGGATAAGCGGAGATTATTCAAGAGGGAACCAGAGTAGTTAAAGTTACCTAAGCAATTTCCACCTTTTGAGGAGGCGGGGTGTGATGAAAAAAGAGCAAGTACCTATCCTGGATATTATTCAAAAAAAAGAAACTGAACTAAAAGTTAAGGTACTTGAGGCTAAGAAAGAGGCCGAATCCACAATCACAGCAGCCAGGGCAGAAGCTACCAAAACATGTCAGGAGGCCCGTCTTCAAGCAGAAAGTGATATAAAACTTTTGGTTTCCGAAGGTATTTCTAGAGCTAAAGCCGAAGGTGAAAAAATCCTCAATTCTACGAAGTCCTCTATTTCTTCACTGAACACATCATCAACAGCACATTTTCAGCAAGCAGTAGACCTGATAATTAAAGCAATCATAGATGAACCTGCTGCTGAACCTCGAAGAAAAGAAGAAGACGTTGTCGTACCAATATTAGCAAATGAAGTTGACCAAGGACCCGACCAGATAATCGAAGCTGCTGACGGGGGGTGCGAAGATGTTAGTTGAAATGACGAAAATCGAGATCGTCGGATCTAGGGAACTTTTACCCGCTGTTTTGCAGAAAATTCATGAGTTTGGATGCTTGCACATTGAGAATATCTCTCACAAAGAGAAGGATGGAAACTATGTGATTAGACCCGTTGCCCTGGACCAAGCCGGGCAAAGGAGAAAAGCCGAACTTGAGAGCTCATTGGTGAAAATCAGCTCGATGCTCGACTCTCTTCCAGCTAGACCGGACGACCCCAAATTAACTTTAAAACGTAAGAATCAAGCTGATCAGGCTTGGAACGATGATAGCGATCGTTTTCTTGAAGAAGTGCGAAAAACCGTAACCTCAAGCGAGGAAAAACTCCGGGGACTGAACAAAGAAAAGAAATCGCTCCTTACCGAACAGAGCAATTTGGCCAGGTACAAAACTGTGATGACGAAAGTGGCTCCTTTGGCCGGCCGCATGGTGGCCCTTGAAAACTACGATAGCATGGCGCTTTTGGTAGAAAAAAAGTTCGGGAACCTGATCGAAATAATAAGAAGAGAAATTGACAGAATCACTGAGAGTCAATCCCATATCGTTGCCGACGATGTCGACGAAAATACTATCGCGGTGCTCATGGTCTTCAATAATAAATACGCACGCCAAGTGAGATCTTTTATCTCGGGCGAAAGTGTTAACGAGGTTATGGTGCCGGAAAACCTTCAATCTCTCTCCTATGACAAAGCTTTGGGTCAAATTGAGAAACGAATGCAACAACTTCCGCCAAGACTTAAGGAGATAAGCAAAGAGCTAAATAAAATGTCAGTGTCTTTATACTATACGCTCCTGACTAAAAAAGAAGTACTCCAAGACAAACTAGACGAATTTGATGTTCTCGATCAATTCGGTACAACTGATTACACGTTCATCATTATGGGATGGATGCCATCCAAAGACTTGGCCGCCTGCAAAGAGTCTCTGAATAGCGCGTTTGGCGAAACTCTTTATCTTCAGGAACTGGTCATCAACGAAGAAGAGGCAGAAAATGCGCCCATTCAGTTTAAGCATTCGGCGCTCGTCAAGCCTTTCGAGCCGATTGTGAAAATGTTTGGAACGCCTCGCTATGGAACAGTTGATCCAGTTCCACTGGTTGCCATATTCTTTCCTCTGTTTTTTGGCATCATTCTTGGCGATATGGGTTATGCTTTGATCCTTATTGCAATCTCCTTTTATCTTCGCTTTAAGAAAAAAGGCAACCAGGTATTGCAGGCGATATCAACGATTCTTCTTCTCTCAGGCATCTCATCTTTTATTTTTGGTTTCTTATACGGAGAGTTTTTCGCGGAATTAGGCCTGAACGCAGCTGTCATGCTTGGCGCGCCCAAACACATTGAGATTCTCGGGCTCGGTTTACCTTGGCATCGAAGAGAGCTGCTGATCCCCACGCTAATATTCGCAATTGGTTTGGGCGCAGCACATATAGTGCTCGGCTTGATCTTGGGAATGATAAACGCGCGGAGGGCGCATTCAACAAAACATATGCTTGAAAAAGGAGGTACTTTATTAGCTTTGGTGGCTTTGACGCCAATCATTTTCGCGATGATCACCGGGTTTCCTAATGACCTTACGACGCCCGGCTGGCTTTTGTTAATAGCTGCCATCCCCATACTTGTCTATTCCGCGGGCGTTATGGGGCCGATTGAGGTTCTTGGAACTCTGGCAAATATAGTCTCATACGCCCGCATTATGGCGATTGGTCTTGTTTCCGTCATCTTAGCGGAAACCGCCAACGAAATTGGCGGGTCGTTTAGCAATCTCGCTCTCGGCATACTTGTTGCCGTACTTATCCACGCTCTAAATTTGGCGATTCATGTTTTTACCCCGAGTCTGCACGTGCTGCGTTTGAACTTTGTCGAGTTTTTCGGCAAATTTTATGAATCTGGTGGAACACCGTACAAACCATTCAAGCGAAGAGGAGGTGAAATGTAGCATGGAAAAAGCTTTAATTGCTTTTGCGGCGGCTTTTGCTGTTGGAATCGCAGGATTCTGTACAGCATGGGCACAGAGTAGAATCGGTAGCGCGGGCGCGGGATCAATTGCCGAGAAACCCGAGACCGGAGTTTTAATCATCGTACTTGAAGCACTTCCGGAAACTATTATTTTGTTCGGGTTCGTTATCGCCATTCAAATCATCGGTATGGCTGAGTAGTTCTTAAGAGGCCCTTAATTTAAAACTAAGGAACAGTAGATGTCACTAGAAGATATAGTCGAGTCTTTAGAGACTGAGGCGAAAAAACAGTGCGCCGATATCTTGGCTAGAGCAGAGAGCCAAGCCAAAAGAATCATTGAGGAAGCCGCAGATGATGCGGCTGAAATTGGTAAAGCCGCTAAAATAACGGCTCGGGAAAGCTTGCGATCTCAAGAAGGAAAGATCCTGCTGGAAGCACGTTTTAAGGCAAAGAAACACGTGTCTGAGGCTAAAGAAAAAGCGATCGATCATGTATTTGAAAAAGTTCAAGATTCTATTGCTTTGGTGCCCGGCCTTCCATCGTATGAAAACATTTTCCGACAATTGGCGACCGGAGCCTTGCAGGGAGCCACCGATAGCCACGCGCAGATTGTCTTAAAAGTGAACGCCCGCGACGTTAGCCTAGCCGAGTCGTGGGTCGAAACAAAAATTGTTTCTGAAAAAGGCTATGAAAACATTCGGATCGTGGAGAGCGACGACATTGATTCCGGAGTCGCCATGGTGGTCGATAGCGGCCGCAAGACAGGGATTAACACTTTGGAGGCTAGGCTGGCTAGGGCAAAACAGCTTCTCAGGACAAGAGTAGGAGCGATTCTGTTCGATGACAACCATTGAGTATGGCTACGTTACCGCGCGACTGAGGTCAATGAAAAGTCACTTGTTGGATGATTCGTTCTTTGAGCGGCTCATTTTGATGAAAAGCTTGACGGAAATAATTGTCGCACTGGAACAGACAACTTATAAGAAAGATATTCATGAGGGCGTGCTGTTGGCTCCAGGTATCGACGGGGTGGAAAATGGCCTGCGAAACAATATTGTCAACACTTTCACAACCCTAAGAGACATGGTGGACGGTCAAGTCCATCGACTTATCGATGTAATGTTGGGACGCTGGGATGTTCAAAACCTCAAGACAATCTTAAGGGGGCTTCATCAATTCGCGGGTTATGACCAAATTGTTTCAAGCCTCGTGCCCGCCGGCTCGATAAATGACGCGGCCCTTGAAGAACTTTCGCGACAAGAAGATATCCGGAGTTGTCTAAATCTCATGGCTACCTGGTCAATGCCTTACGCCAAACCTCTAACTGAGAGTTTCTTTCATTACACCGAAGAGATGAACCTTCAGGCACTTGAGTTCGGACTCGACAGTTTTTTCTTTAAGCGATCATTGAAATACCTTAGCCGGCGATCAACCGACGCCTCCCTGGTAAAAGAGGTGTTAATGAGAGAAGTCGATGTCATCAACATGATGACCGTGCTCCGCCTTTCCAGAGATAAATTGCCCAAAGAAAAAAAGATGGGGTTCTTTTTGGCGGGCGGCAAACACATTAAGAAAGCCCTCTTTGAGACAATGGCCGATCTCGATGATGTCGATGACATTATTGCGCATCTTAAGGAAACGCCATATAACAAACCCATACTACGCGGCTGGGAAGAGTTTATCGCCACTGGGCGCTTTTCTAAAATTGAGCGATCTTTAGAGTCCTTTATGGTTGGCGCCAATATCAGACTTTTCCGGGCAGACCCTCTCAGCGTCGCCGTAATTATCGCGTACATATGGGCCAAGTTAAATGAGATCGTCAACCTGCGTATCATAGTCAGAGGACAGGTCGTCGGTATGCCGGAAGAAAAAGTCAGAGAAGCGCTGGTGTTTGCCTGATGTATAAGCTGATGATAATAACGAACCCGAACACATCCGTTGGTTTTGCGCTAGCGGGAGTTGATGTCTTAACTGCGCGATCAGCCGCTGAGGCAAGAACTGAGCTGGCCAGGGCAATAAATGATGATCGTGCCGGAATAATCGCCATGGACGAGGACTATTTTGCCGAAATTGGCGCCGCGCTTCAAGCAAAGACCGAAAAACTATATCGTCCGATTGTCGTGCCGATACCTTCAAAATTAGACTTTGAGGAGTTGGGCGAAGGTCACGAATACCTGTCAGCGTTCATTAAAAGAGCGGTTGGCTTCGATATCAGGCTAAAGAATTAATTAAAAGACATCCAGTTGCTAAAGAGGTGGGAGACTAATGATTCAAGGGACAATCGCCAGGATTACGGGGCCTGTTGTTGAGGCCAAGGAGATGTTTGGCTCAAGAATGTACGACATCACCAAAGTTGGTGAGATTGGCCTCATTGGTGAAATCATTAAAATGAGAAGAGACATAGCTGTGATCCAGGTCTATGAAGACACTTCAGGCCTTAAGGTCGGCGAATCGGTCACTAGCGAGGAATCGTCTCTTGCTGTTGAGCTAGGTCCTGGTTTGCTCACATCAATCTATGACGGAATTCAACGACCCTTGCCGATAATAAGCAAAGAATACGG
>JAUVQD010000171.1 GCA_030598355.1 Actinomycetes bacterium | reverse complement strand
GGTTCCACTCGACCGATAACCGCCTGCGTTGACACCCCCCGATCTTCAAACCCGGATAGTAATTTGTCTAAATTCTCTTCCGGTACAGCCATTAGCAGACCCCCTGAAGTCTGGGGGTCAAAAATGATCGGCTTAAGCTCCCTCGCTCGCGTTGAGTCCAGTATGACATCGTCTCCAAAGTGCTCGGAGTTCCTGGACGTTCCACCGGGTTGATGTTCTTCAACTAAAGAAATGGCTCGCGGCCAGAATGGAATCGAGTCCGCCACGATAGTCGCAGAACAAGAACTTGCTTTGAGCATCTGAATTAAATGGCCGGCCAAGCCGAAACCTGTCACATCGGTTGCCGCGCTGACTCCGGCGACACTCATGCTTTGGGCGGCCGCCTTGTTAAGTTTGGCCGATTCGGCCAATGGTTCAGCAATATCGGTTTCCGAAATAGCTTTGTCGCGAAGCGCTGTCGTCAAAATGCCCAAGCCCAAAGGCTTGGTCAAGACCAAAATATCGCCTGGATTGGCGTTGGCATTGGAGATCAACTCGCTCGGATCAACAATGCCGCATACCGCGAGCCCATATTTTGGTTCTTTATCTTCAAGACTATGACCACCGGCGATAACCGCGCCAGCCTCTTCCACCTTGTCGGCGCCGCCCTTCAGGACTGCTTGAAGTATTTCCTCGCCCAAGCTGCATGGAAACGCAAAGATATTTAAGGCCATCAGCGGGTGACCGCCCATGGCATAAATATCACTTAAGGCATTAGCGGCCGCAATTTGTCCGAAAAGATACGGGTCGTCGACGATTGGCGTAAAAAAATCAAGCGTGTGAATGATAGTGGTGGTGTCATTCAACCGATAAACAGCGGCATCGTCTCCGGTTTCTATGCCGACCAGTAAATTCGGGTTTGTCTTTAGAGATAATCCGGCCAATATCCGACTTAAATCACCCGGCCCGATCTTAGCGGCGCACCCTCCGGAGGTGACCATTTCAGTTAAGCGTATCGGTGTCGACATGAGGCTATCCTTCTGACTGCCATGAATGGAAAAGTATAGTTACTGGTAGTTAACGAGTTCGAGAAAGCTCTCTGGTTTGAGGCAAGCTCCGCCAACCAAGGCGCCGTCGATTTCTGGTTCAGCCATAATCTTAGCGACGTTGTCCGGTTTAACGCTGCCCCCGTAAAGAATCCTTATCTTCCGGGCTGTGTCGACTCCAAAAAGCGAACTAATAAGCGCCCTTATGTGTCGAATAACGTCATTGGCGTCTTCCGGTTCAGCCACCTTGCCTGTGCCGATGGCCCATATTGGCTCATACGCTATGACCAAACGCTCAGACAAATCGCCGCCGACCCCTTCCAACCCTTCTGTTATTTGCGCCGCGATCACTTCGGTGGTTTGACCTGCTTCACGCTGGTCGAGGGTCTCCCCCACGCAGAAGATTGGTTTTAGCCCATGGTCCAGCGCTGCTTTTAGTTTCTTGTTAATAGTTTCGTTCGTTTCACCAAATAATTGCCGTCTTTCCGAGTGCCCTATAATCACGAATTCAAGACCCAGATCGACCAACATTAAAGGAGAGATTTCACCAGTGAACGCGCCGGCTTCTTCCCAATGCATGTTCTGGGCGCCCAAACTTACCTTTAAATTTTTCTTTTTTATATCGGCGCCCACAGCGCTTAACGCGGTATACGGAGGGCAAACAACTACCTCAACTCCAGTGTCTTTGTCGACACCCGCGGCAACGCCCTCCAGAAACGCCACCGCCTCAGTTGTTGTCTTATGCATCTTCCAGTTGCCCGCCATCATGGGCCTTCTGTCCGCCATCTCAATGACTCCTATCGATCCTCAAGGACTTCCACACCCGGAAGAGCCGTCCCCTCAAGAATCTTGAGGCTCGCCCCGCCACCTGTTGAGGCAAATGAAACCTGATCAACTAGACCAAACATTTTCAAGGCAGCCAGTGAATCTCCGCCGCCCACAATTGAAAGCGACCCGTGTCGGGTCGCTTTAGTGATTGCATATGCTACGGCTTTGGTCCCGCGGGAAAACTGCGGTATCTCAAATACCCCCATGGGCCCGTTCCAGAAAATTGTCTTAGCTGATTCCAGGGCTTGGTTGTATATCTCAATTGACGCCGGCCCAATATCTAGCCCTAGCCAACCTTCGGGGACTTTCTTGGCGGACACGACTTTGTAATTCGCCGATTTGGATATCTCCGGCGCGACTACGAGATCAATTGGCAGATAGAGCGCAACTTCATTTTCTTCGGCTTTTTTAATTATTTCGGAAGCCAACCCTACCTGATCTTCCTCAACGATCGAGTTGCCAATGTCATAGCCTTTGGCCTTTAGAAATGTGAAACACATGCCTCCGCCGGCGACAATACCGTCAACGATATCGAGCAACTGGTTGATAACTCCAATTTTATCGGATATTTTGTTCCCGCCGAGACACGCCATGAAGGGACGATTTGGCGCCTCAATTAACTTCTTTAAGACAGATACTTCTTTTTCAAGTAATAGCCCGGACACTCCCGGCAGGCAATTAGCGACCCCGACAGTTGAGGCATGACTCCGATGAGCGGCTCCAAAAGCGTCATCCACATACACATCACCTAAGTCTGCCAATTTTTTAGCAAATTCCGGATCGTTTTCCGCTTCACCTTTATTGAATCGTAGATTCTCCAGGAGCATTATCTCGCCGGCCCTGAGGTTTTGGGCAACCTCTTTGACATCGCCATTAACAGTTTTGTCCATAACCTTGACCTTCGTATTCAAGAGCTCTGATAAGCGCTCTCCGACAGGCTTCAAGCTAAATGCCGGATCGAATTGGCCTTTGGGTCGACCGAGATGGCTGCAGAGAATAATACGCGCCTGCTGGTGCCTTAAGTAATTAATTGTGGGTAGAGCAGCCCTTATCCGGCTGTCGTCAGCTACGCGTCCGTTGTCGAGAGGGACGTTAAAGTCTACTCTAACGAGAACGGTCTTGCCCTTAACATCAATATCCTCGATAGTTTTTTTTGAAAAATACCTTCGTGAAGCCGCTATCTCTGACACCGCCTCAGCCCTAGCTCCGACTGAAAAACCGTCAATCAAGTAAAACACCCCTATCTAGTAGCTCGAGCGTCTTGCGCCCATGCAGCCCTAACCTTACCGAACCTACATTGTTTTTAAACGCGATCACGACATACTTAAAAGGGACAGCTAATACAATAACAAACATAGCCTTGTCACACTAATTTAACTAGATCAATCAATCGTTTCGAATAGGCCCATTCATTATCGTACCAGGACAGAATCTTCACCATATTGCCCATGACCAGTGTCGTCTTGCTGTCAAATATTGAAGAGTGGCTGTTGCCGACTACATCAATAGAAACAATTGGATCCTCACTATATTGCAGAATCCCCTTCATCGGCCCGTCCGCCGCCGCTTTCATGGCAGCGTTTACACTCTCGACATCCGCTGGTCTTTCCGTCTCCACCACCAAGTCAACGATCGACCCATCAGGAACGGGCACCCTAAGCGCCAAGCCGTCTAATTTACCTTTAAGCTGCGGGATAACTTCTCCAATGGCTTTGGCCGCCCCGGTCGATGTCGGGATGATAGACATGGCCGCTGCCCGGGCGCGTCGTGGATCTTTATGACAGAGATCAAGAATGCGCTGATCGTTTGTATACGCATGACAGGTAGTCATAAAGCCTTTGACGATCCCAAATTTTTCAAGCAAAACTTTAGCAACAGGCGCTAAACAATTAGTCGTGCAAGAGGCGTTTGAAATAATATTGTCGGTCTCGGCATTATATGCCTGCCCGTTAACGCCTAAAACCAGGGTTACGTCAGCGTCCGGCGCGGGGGCCGAGATAATTACCTTCTTGGCTCCTCCCACCAGGTGCCTGGATGCGCCCTCTCGTTTAGCAAAAAACCCGGTTGCCTCTATCACAACATCAACACCGAAAT
>JAUVQD010000243.1 GCA_030598355.1 Actinomycetes bacterium | reverse complement strand
GTATTTCCCTGACTCCGAAAAATGGAATATTCAAGTGAAAAATATGCTCGATACGCACTTGAACGGGTTCACCGTGTGCGCTGCCGGAGGGGTAACTTATGACTATCGAGACTGGGTCAACTGGATAAGCCCGGTTCCTCACTTCGGCTTCGTCAAATCGGCCGACCGAAGCCAACCGGGCGCCTTCCCGGGCCGCGTGTGTTACTGTCAAGTAGGCGCCAAAAGCAAGTCCGAATTGAAATGTGGCTATAATCAATGTGATTAGAAGCGGTGCGATTAAGGCAAATTCGACGGTACTCACTCCTGCGTCGTTGGTTACGCCTGATCGCACGATACCTCGCCGCCTTTTTCTGATTCCACGAGATCAAGAGGGCCTGATTGGGCATCCCAAAAAGCCGTTAACTCGTAATCTTTAGTTTTTAAGATGCAAAGACGTGTTAAGCAGCGATCGCCCGTATTTGATCTGTGATGTCCGTTGTATAAGCTAGATCTTGTTTGTTTTTGTGACACTTTTTTCTCCTCCTCATAAACGATGCCTCTTTTCCCTATACCGTCAGGCGCCGCTGTCCATATCTTAAAAGCGTGCGCCCAACGGTACTTAAGAATCAACCACCAAGAGTTGTGACAACGCCTTGAAAAACCCCGTTCAGCGTTGTTCCCAGCAAACCGACTGTGGCTACAATCGCTGTGGCAATTAACGCCACCATAACTCCGTATTCAACTGCTGACGCGCCTGTCTCGTCTTTTATGTGATACTTCATTTTTAAAACCTCCTTCCTTAGGAAACTGACTTCTTGTCATGAGCACTGCACTATATGTGCAGTTTGTAAGTAAAAAAATTAGTGCTTTTGACTAGCTCCCGACACAGCGCGTTTCGCACTGCTATTTCTGGAATCAAGAAGCTGGTAATAGCTAGCCCATTCAGCTGGAACCAGCTCATTTTCTTCGTCGTGTTCTGCAAAAGTTTTGCGAATATATTTTTTCTTCATTGCGGCAATTTTTGGTTTTGTTTTTACTGTGGTCAAATCGGGATTGGTCTCTATCACCTCCCCTAAACAACGAACGAGTCCAGCCTGGCTCAACTCAAAAAGCATTCGGCATACTTGAAATGAATTGAGCTTCAGTCTGGCAACATAATCCTCAACGGTTGTACACTTGCTTGTCTCGGCCACTAGGGCCCACTGCGCTTTCGTAAGTTCAACCTTGTCTTTTTCAAGATCAGATATGAGCTCGACCGTCGCCTTAAGAGACGGGATCTCAGACCTTATTCGCTTCCACTCTTCCGCAAATTTGCCCAGCTCTGAAATGACTTGGTTGGTATCGAAAAGAAAGTTGCTCTCAGCCTTTGTTATCTCTTGAGCTTCAAAACTAAAAACGCTCTCCCCCCACTCTTCTATCTCTAAGAGCGCGTACTTTATTTCATCCGCGATTTCATCACGGTTCTTTTTCCCATCTTGGCGACCCTTCACGACCAGCCCTTCAGCCGCGCAAATTTGTCCCTCTTTCATCCAAATTCCACCTCTACCGAATTCAGATGATTCGACAATCAAAACTCCTGTTTTCTCCTTCATAGCCAGCATCTCGACTATCTCCTTCAGACTAAAACCCGTTAATATTTTGTTCATCTAAAACTCCTCCCTTCTTTATCGTTTTCTAATTCCGGCACTCGTACAT
The DNA here is from genome assembly GCA_030598355.1 of Actinomycetes bacterium. GTDB lineage: Bacteria > Actinomycetota > Aquicultoria > CAJVYJ01 > JAUVQD01 > JAUVQD01. Next base: position 1,075 of record JAUVQD010000243.1, on the reverse strand, counting down.
TTTGCCCTTCAGAATCCCCAACTCTTGCAGTTTGCGCACCATCGCTGTCTCACTGACAGAAAAAGTCTTTGCCAGCCAACGAAAATCGTTATTCCATTTTTTTGCTTCTTCCTTTACGATCGAAGTTGGCATGCATAACTCAGCCGCGAAGACATCGGCTTCCCGGTGAAAATAGTCTCTCTTGCAATTCTTCATATATGCAAGCTCGGCCCCGTGTAACTGGTGGTGAGCAATTTCATGGGCAATTGTAAAGTTCTTCCTGTGTTGCGGCATCGCTTTGTTTAAAGTGATATAGAAATCATCGTGTAAGTTGACTAGCACGCCAAAAAACCAGCTGGGTAAAGTCATTTCAATAATCTCGATTTTTAGACCATCAGCCACTTTTCGTACATCTATTGGGGGTTGATCAAAGCCCAAACCTTTGATTAGCTCCTCAGCCTGACGTCGATACTGAACATAAGTGACAAGCGCCACCTCTAACACCCGCCTTTCTAAATCTAGCCTTTTCCTTCAGCCTTTCGTTTTGCTTTAATAATACTTATGACGTGTAATAACAGGTCTTTTTCATCCTCAGAGTATTTCGGATCAGACATGAGCATAGCTTCCACATCATATTCTTGCGTATTCACTTCCATGTTCGGGCTCTCGCCCATTAAAAACGCCGTCGAGACTGTGTAGAAGTCGGCCAGTTTCTTCAGCCTTGGCGTAGGTATTCTACGCCTGCCGTTCTCATACATCGACAAAATCGACTCCTTGAACTCGCCGCTAGTTTGCACCTCAACATCCTTACGGCTTAAGTCGCGACTTTCCCGTATATTGCGAAGCCTGTTACCTACTTCCGCCTCGTACCTCGTTGACGTCATCTTCCCTCCTTATCTGGACTAATTGTGCATTTGGTTCAACTAATATACCTCATTGTCATGTACTATCATCGGCCATTTCTTATAGGAACTTTAGCTTATTTGCACAATTAGTACATTTCCTCAGGTCACAGACTGGTTAGATATTGACAGATTGGGTAATAAATAGTAAGTTGTATGTTGAGGAACCAAGGGGTTATATCTTGAATAGTATT
>JAUVQD010000051.1 GCA_030598355.1 Actinomycetes bacterium | reverse complement strand
TAAAAGAAGCGGTTGTTGAAACCGCGAAAAGAAATGATCTGACAGATGGCTACATCCGATTAGTTGTAACCCGTGGCCTTGGCGACTTAGGGTTAAATCCCACCAAATGTCCAAAGCCGACGATTTTCATTATCGCCTCAACTATCAAAATATATCCTGATGAGATCTACCATAAGGGTATGAAGGTGGTCACGGTTTCAACGAGGCGAAATTTGATTGAAGCTCTTAATCCGAGAATCAAGTCTCTAAATTATTTAAATAACGTTTTGGCTACTCTTGAAGTCAACCGGGTAGACGCGCAAGAAGGTCTAATGCTGAATGCCGATGGCTATATAACCGAATGTATAGTCGACAACTTTTTTCTTGTCGACAAAGGTGTAATAGCGACACCGCCAACAAGTGTCGGCGCGCTCAAAGGTGTGACCAGAGACACAGTTATGGAGCTGGCGGTTGAAGCGGGATATGATGTTGAGGAACGCATCATGACCCTGCATGATGTTTATATAGCTGACGAGAACTTTTTAACAGGGACGGCCGCGGAAATTGCGCCGATCACAACCGTCGACGATAGACCGATAGGCACAGGTGAACCAGGGCCGATTACTACTGATTTGATGACAAGATTTCACAGTCTGGTACGTTCGTCAGGGACGTCTTTTTGACCAACGCTAACGCTAGTTGAAGGTGGGCAGAGCAACGGCTAAGAAAAGCAGTCAGATAATTTTATATGACACAACTCTTCGGGACGGGTGCCAACGCGAGGGCATGGCGCTGACCGTTGATGACAAGCTCAAAATAGCGACCAAGCTTGATCAATTCGGCATGCATTATATTGAGGGTGGTTTTCCGGGCTCGAATTCGCAGGAGCAAGAGTTTTTTAAGAAAGCCTTAAAGTCGAAGTTCAGCGCCACACTCGTTGCGTTTGGCAGTACAAGGCGGAAAAATATCAAGGCGGACGAGGATCCAAATTTGGAAGCGCTGGTCGGGGTAGGAACGCCCGCAGTTTGTGTTGTTGGAAAGAGCTGGGATGTTCATGTTTTGGAGGCTTTGCTGACAACGCTGGACGAAAATCTAAAAATGATTGCTGATACAGTAACGTATCTTAAAGGGAAAAACCTCGAAGTAATATATGACGCCGAACATTTTTTTGACGGATACGCCGCTAATCCGGAATACGCGGTAAAGACACTCCAAGCCGCGGCTGATGCCGGGGCCGATGTAATAGTTCTTTGCGATACCAATGGCGGTCAGCTTCCTCACCAGATTCAACCGCTAGTAGAAAGCATGGTGAAGATGATCTCTGTGCCAATTGGGATCCATGCTCATAATGATAGCGACTGCGCTGTTGCCAACAGTTTGGCTGCCGCCGCCGGCGGCGCGACCCAAATCCATGGGACAGTCAATGGTTATGGTGAGCGATGCGGCAATGCTGATCTCTGTTCAATCATCGCGGATCTATCTTTAAAAATGGGTGAGAAGCCGATATCAGACAAAAAACTAGAGACTTTAACAGACCTTTCCCACTATGTCGCCGAGGTGGCAAATGTTGTGCCAAACAACCATCAACCTTATGTAGGTCAAAGCGCGTTCGCCCACAAAGGCGGTATTCACGTAAGCGCTGTTTCTCGACGCGCTGGTGCTTATGAGCATGTAGAGCCGGCCGTTGTCGGCAATTATCCGACGATTATCGCGTCCGAGCTTTCAGGATCAGCCACAATCATTCAAAAGGCGAAAGAGATTGGTTTTGATCTTTCCGACAATAAAGAAAAAGTAGCGGAACTTTTGAGCAAGCTAAAAGATAAAGCAAGGGCCGGTTACACTTTTGACGCGGCCGATGGATCGCTGGGAATATTTATCTTAAAAAATATGGGAGCTTACAAACCGCTTTTTGAACTTGAAAGCTATGAGGTTAGTGTAGACAGACGTCGATCGGGGACGACTGAATCTCAAGCTGTCGTTAAGATCAGGCGAAACGAAGAGCGTTTTGTGGCTATCGCTGAGGGCAATGGGCCAGTAAACGCGCTTGATAGGGGATTAAAAAAGGCGCTTGGAGACGCTGATCCCAGGGTCAATCAGATTCACTTAACCGATTATAAAGTCAGGATTATTGATCAAGCAAAAGGCACAAAAGCCAAAGTTCGTGTTTTTATCGAAAACACAGACGGTGAAAATACTTGGGGTACGATAGGTGTTCACGAAAATATTATGGAAGCTAGCTGGGAAGCCCTTGTCGATGGTCTTGAATATGGCTTGGCCCGATTGCTGGATAATAGATGATTATTCTTACCTCATGAGATGAAACTCGTAAGATTCCTACACAGAGATATCCCGCGTTTTGGAAGACTGGCTAATGATCAGATTGAGATGATCAGCGGGGATCCGTTCAACTCGATCAAGCCGGGCGCCGTATCTATGAATTTGGACAAGGTCCAACTTTTAGCCCCGGTTGCGCCATCAAAGATAGTAGCCGTTGGCTTAAACTATCGTGATCACGCGAAGGAGCTGGGGATGGAACTCCCTAAAGAGCCGGTAATTTTCTTGAAACCGCCATCCTCTGTAATTGGTTCCAATGAGTCCATCGCCTATCCGCCCGAATCGAAGCATGTTGAGTATGAGGCAGAGCTGGCGATTGTGATTGGCAAAACCGCGAGTCATATTTCAGTAGACGCGGCTCAAAAGCACATACTTGGCTACACTTGCGCCAATGACATAACGGCACGAGATTTACAAAAACGAGATGGTCAATGGGCAAGAGCCAAAGGTTTTGACACATTTTGTCCTCTGGGACCGCATATTGAGACAGATTTTGATCCGGAGAATGTCGGTATTAGTTTGAGGCAGAACGGGGTTGTCAAGCAGGAGTCATCGACGGCAAGCATGGTGTATAATGTTTTTGAGCTTGTTTGTTTTATTTCAGGCGCAATGACGCTTTTCCCCGGTGATGTGGTATTAACCGGCACGCCTCCCGGAGTGGGCCCTGTTAAAATCGGCGATTTGGTCGAGGTTTCAATTGATGGAATCGGGAGTCTTACAAATAAGATAATCTGACTGGCAACAGGAGTACGGATGGACTCAAAGGCCATAACTCAAGAAAACCGAGCATGGCTGTTGCTGATGGTTTTTAGGGGAATCAGCGTACTTTTCGCGGCGATATCGTTGTCGACGGGCGATGGGGCAATGACATTGGAACCGAAGATCCTGCTGGTTGTCGGCGCATCTGCTCTCTACACGTTTTTCCTCGTTTTAGGTTTTAGGTCGATTCCTCAATTGCTTCAACGATATCCCGCTCTCATGTTGGCAGATGTCTTCATTAGCTTCTCTTTTCTTTACTTAACCGGGGCGAACGATAGCCCATTTGCGTTCTACGCACACGCGCCTGTGTTGACGTTTTCGGTATTGAGAGGCTATAAAATGGGTTTGATTACCACGGTGGCCTCAATGGCTGCATTCATTGGCAGCGTTTGGTATAAATCAGGATTCACCGTTATCAGCTTGACCGCTCACGATACCGGAACCTTAGCTGGTTTTCTGCCTCTCTTTTTCTTGTTTTCGATACTCGGCAGTCTAAACAAACAATCATTGGAAAAAAACATTAAGCTTGAGGAAGCCAAAAATAGATTATCGTTCGCCAATGAAGAGCTTGAATCGGTTAACAGACAAATGATTGCGCTTCAAGATATTAATGCGGTTTTTCAGTCTTTTCGAGATCTTCCGAGTACAATTGATATTGTCCTCGACGGTATTAAATACGGTCTAGGTTATGACCGCGTAGTCATGGGCCTGTTCGGCACGCAAAGAGATATGATAGCTAGTTTTCACGGTGTCGGTCCAGCTGGCTCAAATCGACAAAGCGATTTTTCAAAGACACCATTAATCGGTGGGGAAGTGATAGATCCGCTCTTTGAATCTAATGAACCGACTCGTGTTGATTCGCAAGAAGACGCGCGATCCTTGCCTGGCAATGTCGTCGACTATCTGAAGCTGAAATCCTATATTGTCGCCCCGTTGACCGTCGCCGATAAACGTATCGGCATTGTGATTGCCGATAATCAGAATAGCAAGACGGCAATTGACGATCACAACATGACCTGGCTGAAGCTTCTTAGCTCTCACGCTGCTGTCGCTATTAACAATGCTCACCTGCATACAAAAACCCAAGAGCTAGCCGTATTAACTGAACGCAACCGGATAGCGATGGAAATTCACGACGGATTGTCTCAGACGCTTTCGGGCGCGCGGTTAATACTGGACAGCTGTCAGCAGATGGTCGGATCAAGACCCGAGGTCGTGCGCTCCAAACTGACTTATCTTGACGGAATATTAGGCCGGTCGTATGAGGAAATGCGTTACGCTATCTATAACCTCCGTTTACCGTATTTATCGGAAAATAGTTTTTCTACTTTCTTAAGCCAGATAGTGCAGGATTTTAAGATACTTTCAGACATTAAAGTCAGCTTGACCGTTGCCGGTTCTGAAGAACAACATGACCTCTCAGAGAACTTGAAGTTTTGTCTCTGCCGGGTTCTACAAGAGGGTTTGAATAATGTTAGAAAACACTCTGAGGCAACGAGTTTGTCTGTTTATTTTGGTTTTCAGAAGCGAGGAGTTATTTTGAGAATCGCTGATGATGGCTGTGGTTTTAATGCCGCGAATGCTCGCAATCAAGCACGTGGCGGCAGTACATTTGGAATGGTTGCTTTAGAAGACAGAGTCAGACGGCTCGGCGGCGAGCTGGTAATTGAAAGCAGTCTTGGTCGAGGCACCAGTGTTCTAGTTTCAGTACCATACTTAGCAAAACCGGAGGTCAATCTTGATAAAAGTGCTCGTCGTTGATGACCATGAAATTATGCGCCAAGGCATAAGTTTAGTTTTTGAGCTCGAAGATGATTTTGAGCTGGTTGGCGAGGCTTGTGATGGCGGCGAAGCTCTTGAGAAAACCGAGGAAACGGCGCCGGATATTATTTTAATGGATATAAGAATGCCAAAGAAAGACGGTATTCAAACCTCAAAAGAGATCAAGGAAAAATGGCCTAAGATAAAAATCATGGCCCTGACAGCTGTTGATAAGGTCGAAGAAATACTAACAGCAATCGATAGCGGAATTGACGGCTACATGCTTAAGAATGTTTCCGCTTCAGAGCTTCTTGATGGTGTGAGACAAGTATCGGATGGTCGACTATACCTGCATCCGTCTATAGCTCGCCAGGTGCTTGAAGAGCAAAAAGGCGCTGATGTCCGCAAGAAGGCCCGGGAGCGAAGATTGCACGACGTTCTGACGCCGAGGGAATCCGCAGTCTTGAGTTTGATGGGCGAGGGATACAAAAACAAAGAAATCGCTGTTAAATTGTTTTTAAGTGAAGAGACTGTTAAAAGCCATGTTAGTCACATTCTGGCAAAACTCGAGCAAGCCGATCGGATGCAAGCTGTCTTGTTTGCACTGCGTCACAATTTGATCAAGCTGGTATACGGGGATAAAGCAGAAAAACCATAAACATCCCCCAGATGGGGGATGTTTGGCCGGTAGAAGACTGTTATAAATATTATGAGGTGCCAAGAGGAGGCCTTTTGCTTGTTGGCGCCTTTTCATCTCCTTTCCGGCGGGGGAAGACTTCGGTCTTCCCCTTGTCAATCCCCACGTCTTTTCGTCAGCAACGATATTTCTTTTTCTCGGGCGTTTGTTTATAATTTGTAGAGATTGAAGCTAGCGTAAATGGAGGTTATAAGCTAACGGATCCGGGAATCGTATTTTCAATCGGTCCCATTACTATCAGGTGGTATGGCCTCATCATTACCTCTGCCGTCCTCATCGGTTATGTGGTCGCTTACTGGCGTGTAAAGAGCCGAGGTCAAAATCCTGATCATCTTTCCAATATTCTTATCTACGGGCTCATCAGCGCTTTGGTTGGGGCTCGTCTTTACTATGTAATATTTAGTTTTTCCAACTACGTAAATAATCCGGCGGAGATTTTCGCAATTTGGCACGGCGGTCTAGCTATCCATGGAGCTTTGATCGGGGGAATCTTGTCGACCGCGATATATACAAAGAGACATTCCATCAATTTCTGGTATTGGGCCGATCTGATAATTCCCAGTGTTATCCTTGGTCAAGCAATAGGACGATGGGGAAATTACATGAATCAAGAAGCTTTTGGTTCACCAACGAGTCTCCCGTGGGGCATCTATATAAGCGCTCCGCACCGACCAGCTGAGTTGGCCCAATATACCCACTTTCACCCGACGTTTTTCTACGAGTCGGTTTGGAATCTTGTCGGATTTGGCTTCTTGATTTACCTCAGCCACCGTCAGAAATTGCATCCAAAAGCTTGGCCTGCCGGGTCAATACTTTTGGCTTACGGCATTTACTATTCTTTTGGAAGAGGTTTGATCGAAGGATTAAGAACGGACAGTCTAATGCTCGGATCGATTCGTGTTGCCCAGCTTATCAGTGTTATTATAATAATTGTGTGCGTCTCGCTCATGTATAATTGGCGGTCAAAAAGCTTATCGGGATAGACATTTGCGATTAGAACGAATCACAATAATCAACATAAGAAAACACATTGGACGGCTGGGACTTCTCACCTTAGTCTTGACCGTCGTTGTAGCGACGGTGGCGACACTATATATTGTAGCGCGTCTAATGGATGACGATTTGGAAAAGAAACTAGATCTCTACGGCACAAACATGATCATCGTCCCAAAATCAGATGATTTGCCGCTTTCTTACGACGGCGTTCCCTTAGGCAATGTCGATTTATCCAAGAGAAAACTGACTGAAAATGATGTTGCTGAACTGAAAAAAATCAGAAATAAAGAAAATCTCGCTGTTATCGCGCCCAAACTTATCGGGACCGCGAAATTGGATGGGGAGGACGCGATCGTGGTCGGCGTGGACTTTCCCAAGGAACTAAAGATAAAGAAGTGGTGGCGACTGCGCGCCGGAAAAAAGCCAAAGAAGGGCACAAATCAGGTTTTGGCAGGGGCCGCGGCCGCGGCGCGCTATCGACTTAAAGTGGGCCGGACAATCAAGATAAAAGGTCAAGAGTTCAAAGTGGCTGGTATTTTAAAAAGTGCCGGCTCCCAAGAAGACGAACCGGTCTATATTGACCTGGGGAGAGCCCAAAAGATTTTTAGACAGCCGGCCCAATTCAGTATAATTGAGGTATCTGCCTGGTGTTATCATTGTCCCATCAACGTAATTGTAGGGCAGGCTTCAGAGAAGTTGCCGCATGCCCAAGTCTCAGCCGTGCGTCAAGTAGCGGAGACAAAAGGTAAAGTTCTAAAGCAATTCGAAATCTTCGCGGCGGCTTTGTCGGTCGTGATGGTCGTGGTCGGGGGTTTGATAATCTTCACGAACATGCTGGCCGCGGTTCGGGAGCGCCGACGTGAAATTGGCATATTTCGAGCGATCGGCTTTCGCCGGTTAAATATCCTCGAGATAATTTTGTTTGAGACTGTAATTGTCTCTTTGGTAGGGGGCATCGCCGGATATTTGCTGGGCGTTTTGTCCGCCTGGCTCTTAGCGCCGTCACTCGGAATTACCTTGCCGGTCGAGCTGGATGTGAGCGTGGCGTACTTCTCTGTGCTCGGAACCTTAGTTTTGACGCTAGTCTCAAGCCTATATCCGGCCCTGACGGCTGCCAATATGAGTCCGACAATCGCCATCAATGATATTTAACGACGAAATCCTAAGGGAAGCGACAGAGTGACGCTAAAGACAATAGCGATTAAGAACATAGTTAAGAGAAAAGGAAAGATGGCTTTGATCGTTTTTGGATTGGTCTTGGCTGTTGCGACGTTGGTCTCAGTTGTATCGCTTGTTCAGGCTTTTCAGAGTGGCGTTGACAAGCAACTTAGTGAAGTCGGTTACGATATCATTATCTCACCGCGATCTAAAGAATTAGCGATCGAGTATGGTGGAATGACCCTTGGAACTATCAATCCGCTTCAAGCTCCGGCATTGGGCGCAGATGACCTGCGAAAAGCCAATGAAACAGCGAGCTCAAGTGGGCGCGTTCGTG